>JAZQSV010000026.1:0-39230 GCA_045630265.1 Acutalibacteraceae bacterium | reverse complement strand
TTGTCTTTTTCCTGGTAAACACTTAAAAATCCGTGTAGTTTATTTATAAGCTTTTCGGTCTTTTTAGGCGTAATAAATTCAGCCGATAAAATAGCGTCGATTAAAAGTGAAATTTCAGAAACCTCAAAAACTCTTTCGCTTAAAAAATATCCTCTGCAGGGAAAATCGGTATGTATAACTTCTATACCTATAGAGTTTAGTGCCTCTATATCTGCATAAACTGTCTTCCTTTCACAGTCGTACCCCTGATTAGACAACTCGTCGATTATAAATTTTGCGTTTATTGGATGATCTTCATCCGATTTTCTTTGCAAAATATCATAAATTGCTAAGATCCTTGTTTTTGGGTTAGCATATCCCATATTAACACCTCAAATTTTGGTAGATAATATACTTATTATTTCCTCTTTTGTCGTTATATCATTAAGCACCCTAATAAGTGTGTTAGGTGCAATTGCTGTTGGAAGTCCAAGAGCAATTAAAAGCTTATTTCTTTTCTCTTTACTGTTTTCTCCACCAGAAAGACCAACACTCATTAAAAACGCTTTTGTAATTTTGTCAGAGTCTTCAGTTTTAGGTTTATTATCCACAAAAAAACGCTGTAAAGCCGCTTCAACAACCTTTCTGTCTATTCCCTCCACCCCCAAAAGGCCTTCGGAGGAAGGAGTACTTTTTCGTCTTTCCTTGCCGAAGATTTCGGGCAAAAAAACGTTATAAATTTTATCCTCGCCAACGATGTTTTTAAGGTAAGACCTTATAATACTTCCCGCGCTATCGCTATCGGTTAGGACAATAATTCCCTCTTTTTCGGCCAGCTTTTTAATAAGGGCCGCTTTATCCTTATCCTTAAAAATTCTAAAACCATCGGTAGGGATTATGGTAGCATCTATAAAAGATGAAAGCTTAATTTTATCATACTTGCCTTCAACAATTATAGGTAAATTTATTTTAAGCATTTTGCTCACCGCTTGATATGTGAATTATTTTAATAATTAGTGTTTCAAGGGCAGTTTTTGCGCCATCGCCCACGATTTTTACGTCATTTTTAACCAAAGCATCGGTAAGGAGTAGCTCCCTTAGAATTTGGCTAATTTGATTGTCACTAAGACGTTTAGCGCTCATAGCGGCGTTACTAAGCACGAAGGCTCGATTGCCATATCCAAACTTACTCGCAATATTCTCGGGCCGGATACCGGCACTTTGTGCCGCCTTGGCCCTAAAAATGTCAACGTATGTCTCAACAATAAGAGAATATATTTTCACAGGAGCATTACCTTGCTTTAGTAAATCATTAAGAAGACAAAGCGCTTTATCACCTTGTTTATTTATAATAAATCTAGATAAATCATAAACAGTTGCTTCTAATGTCTTAGGGCAAATTTTATCAACCGTTTCTTTAGTTACAATACCTTCTTTTCCAACAAAAGCCGCAAGTTTTTCAAGCTCGTTTACTAGAATATTAAGGTCATTAGAGCAAACCGCTATCATATATCTTGCAATGCTTGCGTCAAGCTTAATAAACCTTTTTGCGGCGCCGTCGCAGAGTATTTTTACAAGTTCACTTTCAGTTTTGTGATTAAGTGCGCATACCATACCTCCCGCCTTTTCAACTGCGGCGGATAGTTTTTGGAAATTATTAGATTTCTTTACATCAACGCTCATTACGTCATAATATAAAACCAAAACATTATTTTCAGGTGCATTTTCTATTAAGGAAAGCAGTTTTTTAAACTCATTGTTACCGCAGGTATCAAAGGGAAAATTAGAGCAAAGCACACAAATACTGTCCCCCGTAAAGGAGAACTGCATTAAGCTATCATACATATCCTGCACTTCGGCGCCTTCGGGCAATGAAACGAGGTTTAAATCAGCATTGTCGCCTGCAGTTATTTTGCCTATTTTTTCGGCATAGGTCTTAACTAAATAAGGGTCATCGCCCACCAATAAATAAATGTTCTTTATTCTTCCCCTGCTGGATAAGCTTTGTCTGAGCTCGGCTTCTGTAGTCATATTTCACCTCAATGAGTTTTATAGTAAACAGGCCTTTTGAAAACATTTTCGGCCCTAATATCCCCCGCATTTTCATAAACCTTTTCGGACCCGGAGAATAAAATTCTGTTAGGGATGTAATTTCCTAAATCCTTTGGCAAGGAATTGCAACAAATTAAAGAAAAATCATCATGTTTTATGCCATCATCAATATCGAATAAAAAGTTTCCGCAACAAAAAACAAAACTTTCTTCTTCTGAATTTATAATAACACCTTTATCCTTATAAATCAATAGATCATAGTTTTCAAGCAAAACAAGTTCCGCTTCATTTTCAAAATAAAGGTATTCACCACTTTTTACGTACTCTAATTCATCGGCAAAATCACCGCTTGTGGGCAGACATATATCGGTATTTGGATAATACTCCAAAACTGCCGCCGTACCACCCGCAAAATCCTTATCAAGGGTGGGCAAAATAATCATATCCAACTTTGTTTTACCAAGTCTTAGCATTGTATTTTTAATTTTTTCTGCATCGTTTTTACCGTCGCCCGAACCAATCATAATAGTCTTATCATCTATAGTCACAATCGCAGCATTTCCGTTTCCAACCGAAAGCACATCTATTCGGGACTGCGATTTCGGAATTAAAAGTATAGAAAACATCACAATAGAAACGCTAACAAAAGTAATTGAAATAGATTTCATCACCTTTTTAGTTATTAGTTTTACTTCGTCTGAATTCTTTATTACCGCCAAAATAAGACCAATAAACAGTAAAGCCCAAGGAATTAAGAATAGGTTGTTAGTTGTAACAACCGCATACTCAAAAGATGCAAAATAGTTAACAACAAATACAACGTAACGAATTATAAGACATAGCGCAGATATGAACAAAGAATTAAGCGCATTAATTCTAATTGGTAACCATAGTAAAATAACAACAATAAGCGTTAGTATTAAAACAAGTGACATAGCATATCCCACAAGGACGTTTACAAGCACCGATACTATCGAAAGGTAACCAAACACCAAAACAGAAATAGGCATTGTACAAATTGTAGCCGAAATAGTCTGGCAAGCCGCAATTGCACCGCCCTTCAAAAGCTTACTACCCTTAAAGTGATTGTTTATTACCCTTTCGCATTTTGTGTACATTATTGGGCAAATAAATATAAGTCCAAATGTAGACATAAAGGAAAGCAAAAATGCAATATTACCCGCCGAAAATGGTGAAATAAGACAAACAACAGTTGCCGCAATTCCAAGAGAATTAAGCGGGTCAGGCTTTTGGAAAAAGAAAATTCCTAGTGCCAAAATAAAGTATGTAAGTCCTGCCCTTAGAATTGACGGCACAAAGCCACAAATAGCTGAAACAGAAAAAATTGCAAACATTAAAACTAATGCCGTTACCCTTTTTGGCGCCTTTAAAAAGTAAAGTACAGCCCCCAAAATTTGAAAGATAATACCAAGGTGGCTGCCCGAAACAACCAGCAAATGTGTAACACCTGTCGCCTTTGAATTGCTGTAAAACTCTGAATCCAAAAATTCAAAATCACCCATTAAAACGGCGGTAGAAAGTGTTGCTTCCTCGAAATTTATATTATCAAATAAAAGGCGGTTAACGTGGTATCTTATATCATAAAATACTGCGTAAAATGGCCTGTCAAATCCGATTTTTTCGGCCTTTTCTACCATAAAACCGCTCGCATATACCCCGTTTGCATAGGATGAACTTTTATATGGAGTTATGTCTGTAAATTCTATATTGAACCTTGACTTTTCAAAAACGTCAAGATTAGATTTGTTTATATCGCTAACCCTGATTTTTATATCCTTAATTTCACCATAGATTTCTCCCACTTCATTAGTAAGAGAGACCTTATCAGCGTTTATAACGTAGGTGGTATAATCTTCATTATAAGTTGGCCAGTCGGAAACTGTGCCCTCTACTATAGCAGTTTTACCGTCTAAACCCTTTAACGGCTCGGCCTTATATTCTAAGGTATATAGCCCCAAAACCGTGAAAATCAAGGTAAGTGATACAAGAATTTTTAAACCGTTTATCTTAATTTTATTTTTGAAAATTATTAAAACTGTAAGCAAAGTAAGTAAAACGGCTACCAAAATATAAGAAAAGCAGGCAGGAAGAAAAAGTAACGCTGCGGATACCAAAAGCATTGATATACCTGTATAAAACATTACTCTTACCATATCTTCCAACCTGCCAAAACATTTATATTATGTTTTAATTTTTAGCCTGGAGGCCAAGCAAGATTTCTTCTTGCAAGTAAATGAAAATGAATGTGGCCAACTGTTTGTCCGCCGTCTTCGCCACAGTTATTAACAACCCTGAAGCCCTTTTCAAGGTTATTTTCCTTGGCAATGGCAGCAACAGCCTCAAAAACGGCCGCCATTAAATGGCTGTTTTCTTCATCAATATCCATTGCCGATGCTATATGTTCTTTGGGTATAATTATAACGTGGAAAGGGGCCTGAGGAGCAATATCCTCAAAGGCGTACACCCACCTATCCTCATATACCTTTTTAGAAGGGATTTCGCCATTTGCAATTTTACAAAATAAGCAGTCCATACTATCCTCCTAAATCAACTTAGTAACTAAATTAAGAGCCTCGTTTGCCTTAGAAAGGTCTTTACCGCCCGCCATAGCACTGTCAGGACGGCCGCCACCGTTACCACCGGTAACCTTGGCAACCTCACGCACAATGTTTCCAGCATGACAACCATTTTTAACAGCTTCACTACCGCAAGCAGAAACAAACGTAAGTTTATTATCGCCTACAACTGCAAAAACACAAACAGCAAGAGGATTTTTTGACTTAATGGTATCACAAAGTGTGCGAACACCATTAACGTCCAAATTATTTATAACCTTTGTAACAACAAGCGCCTTTTCGGTAGATACTGCAGAGGACATAATATCATCCATCTCGCCCGATGCAAGCTTGGCTTTAAGAGCAGAGATTTCCTTTTCTTGCTCCTTAATAAGGGTGGCCATTTGCTTTGCCTTTGCCTTGATTTCGTTGGTATTTGCAAGTTTCATTTCAGCCGCAGTTTCAACAATTGTAGTTTTAAAACCGTTAAGAAGTTCTAAAACACCGCCGGCGGTTACACCCGAAATACGGCGAACGCCCGCAGCAACAGAAGATTCGGAAACAATTTTAAAAAGACCTAATTTAGCGGTATTATCAACGTGCGTACCGCCGCAGAATTCAACAGAAATATCTTCAGCCGAAACAACACGAACTGTACTGCCATACTTCTCACCAAAAAGTGCCATAGCACCAAGTTTTTTGGCCTCTTCTATAGGCATTTCTCTTGAAAGAACGGTAACCGCCTTTAAGATATAACCATTAACAAGCTTTTCAACCCTCTCTATCTCGTCCGGACTTAGAGCCGCAAAATGTGTAAAGTCGAAACGCACTTCCCTTTCGCTAACAAAGGAGCCAGCCTGCTCAACGTGGTTGCCAAGAACAGTTCTGAGAGCCGCCTGCAAAAGGTGAGCCGCAGTATGGTTACGCTTAATAGCATTTCTTCTATCGGTATCAATTTTAGCGGTAACCTTATCACCAACCAAAACAGTACCGCTAATAACCTTACCTAAATGTGTAAATACGTTGCCGCTTGTTTTCTTGGTATCCTTTACCTTAAAGGCAAAACCGTCGCCCAAAATTTCACCGCTATCACCAACCTGGCCGCCGCTTTCTGCATAGAAAACGGTTTTGTCAAGAACAATTATAGCGTTTTCGCCTTCGCTTGCTTTGTCGGTATGCTCACCACTGCAAACAATATCAATAACAGTAGCGTCGGTTTGGTCCTCTAAATAACCTAAGAATTTGCTGGCAGGAACGGCATCGTAAGAAATATCGTTACTGCTCCAGCTTTCGCCGTCCGATGCCTTTCTGGCATTACGAGCGGCTTCGCGTTGCTCATTCATGAGTTCTTTAAACCTATCCTCATCAACCTTTATGCCCTTTTCGGCCAAAATATCGATGGTGAGGTCAAGGGGGAAACCATAGGTATCATAAAGTTTGAATGCATCCTCGCCTGAAAGTATACCGCCATCTTTAGTAAGAGTTTCGAGCATATTAAGGCCCAAATCAATGGTCTTATTAAAGGATGCTTCTTCGTTTGTTATAACGCTTGCGATAAACTCTCTTTTTTGTGAAAGCTCAGGATAACCTGCCTTATTTTCGCTTATAACCGCATCACAAAGTTCCAAAAAGAAGGTGCGGTTAATACCGATAAGCTTTCCGTGACGAACGGCACGCCTTATGATACGCCTTAAAACGTAACCCCTACCCTCGTTAGAAGGAGTAATACCGTCACTAATCATAAAGGTAGCTGCTCTGGCGTGGTCGGTAATGGCACGAATAGAAATATCGGTCTTATTATCCTTACCATATTCTTTACCTGAAATTGCACAAACCTTGTCAAGAATATTTCTGATGGTGTCAACCTCAAACATATTGTCAACACCCTGCATAACGCAAGCAAGACGCTCAAGACCCATACCGGTATCGATATTTTTATTCTCAAGCTCAGTATAGGTGCCGTCGCCCATATTGTTAAACTGGGAGAAAACGTTATTCCAAATTTCCATATATCTGTCACAGTCGCAACCGGGCTTGCAATCCTTAGAGCCACAACCGTATTTTTCACCGCGGTCAAAATAAATCTCACTACAGGGACCGCAAGGGCCTGTGCCGTGCTCCCAGAAGTTATCGGCCTTGCCCATTCTTACAATACGTTCTTCCGGTACGCCGATTTTGTCGCGCCACAAAGCGTAAGCTTCGTCGTCCTCCTCATAAACCGAGGGCCATAATAGGTTTTCGGGGATTTCTAAGGTTTCGGTTAAAAACTCCCAAGCCCACGGAATTGCCTCTTCCTTAAAATAATCGCCAAAGGAGAAATTACCCAGCATTTCAAAGAAGGTACCGTGACGGGCAGTAATACCTACGCGTTCAAGGTCGGGGGTACGGATACATTTTTGACAGTTTGTAACCCTATTTTTGGGAGGAGTTACCTCGCCCGTGAAGTATTTCTTCATAGGCGCCATACCCGAATTTATAAGCAAAAGCGACTTATCGTTATTCGGAACAAGCGAAAAACTACCAAG
Source organism: Acutalibacteraceae bacterium (assembly GCA_045630265.1). Taxonomy (GTDB): domain Bacteria; phylum Bacillota; class Clostridia; order Oscillospirales; family Acutalibacteraceae; genus UMGS1279. The sequence goes on along the minus strand of JAZQSV010000026.1, from coordinate 32,098 downwards.
ACGTAAATGGTCCTTAGACTCAAAAAAACTCAAATATTTTTCTCTTAAATCATTAAGTGAAGTCCATTTCATTTTATACACCTCAAAAATAAACATTCATACTTTAAAATTATATTATAAACGACAGATTTTGTCAATAGTTTAAGGCCTTTCTACCTCTTAAAAAAACAAAAAACCCGCAGTACTTTTATGCACTGCAGGTTTTTTGCAATTAAACCAAATCAGAGGTCAAAACCGCCTGATAAAAACTCTTCCACGTAGTCAACCACGTATTTTTCTTCTACTTCTTCTTTAGTCAGTAATTTTGAAAGCTCGTACACCTCGTTAAAATCAGTTGAGATGTCCTTTAAAACAAAATCCTGTTCATTTTTAAGGCCATAGGTCTTATGCTTTTCACCCTCAATAACAACTTCTGATTCAATTACACTGTACATATAAAACACCGCCATTTTAAAGGTTTTTGCTTCCAAAAATATTCACATCGTGTGTTTATTATATCTCTTGTGAATATTTTTGTCAATAGAAAAATGCAAAAAATTCCAAAATTTTTGAAATTTTTTCATTTATCGCCAAAATAAGTCAAATCTAGTACTCCCTATTAACTTGACTCCACAGCAATATTTGTGTTATAATATCTAGCGCAATTTCTGAAATTTTCGGGAAAGGAGTAATTACCGGTGGAAAATACAAAAACCATTGCAAATAATAAAAAAGCGTTTCACGACTATTTTGTGCTTGAAAGCTTAGAAGCCGGTATTGAACTCTGCGGTACCGAAGTCAAATCAATTCGTGCTGGCGGTGTTAATTTAAAAGACGCTTGGTGCGACGTTGACAATGGTGAGATGTGGGTTAAAGGTATGCATATTTCCCCCTATGATAAGGGCAATATTTTTAACAAAGACCCACTAAGGGTTAGAAAGCTTTTGCTACACAAACGTGAAATACTGCGTATTTTCGGTATGCTCAAACAGCAAGGTATTACCCTTATTCCCCTCTCCCTTTATTTTAAGGGCTCTAAGGTTAAGGTACAGCTTGGCATTTGTAAGGGTAAAAAACTTTACGACAAGCGTGCCGATATTGCAAACAAAACCGCAAATAGAGAAATTGAGAGAACTTTAAAGGAACAAAACAGGTGATTTTATGTTTTACAAAGTTTTAGAGCTCGATATTGATTATAAAAAAATTGGTACTGTGACTCCCGAAAAAAAGCCGTCTCTTTCGCTATATTTACCTTCAAATTCTAACGAAATTGAAATTGACAGAAAGAGACCTACAGTTATTATTTGTCCGGGCGGCGGATACGAATTCACTACAGACCGCGAGGCAGAGCCGGTTGCACTTAAATTTTTGGCCGAGGACTGTAATGCGGCGGTGCTACGCTACAGCGTTTCTCCTGTACGTTTTCCCGCACAGATTATGGAGCTTGCTTTGGCAATATCAATTATAAGAGAAAAAGCCGAGGAGTGGAACGTTGATACCGAAAGAATTGCCGTATTGGGCTTTTCAGCCGGCGGTCACCTTACTGCAACATACTGCACACTTTGGAATAGGGATTTTGTAAGGGATTATTTTGGCTTTACAAAGGAAGAGAATAAGCCAAACGGTATGGTTCTTTGCTATCCGGTAATTACAAGTGGTGAAAAGACACATTCACCAACTATTGATAATATTTTGGGAGACAAAAAATCCGACCCTGAGCTTTTGGAGCTTATTTCTGCTGAAAAACAAGTTAGCGTAGATACACCTCCCGCCTTTATATGGCATACCTTTGAGGACCAAGGTGTTCCGGTGGAAAACTCACTGCTCATGGCCAGTGCCTTGACAGAAAAAAGAATAAATACCGAGCTTCACATTTTCCCAAAGGGTCCCCACGCTCTTTCTATTTGTGATACTTCCGCCGACTCAGAATCATTTCATAAAAAGGAATTTGAGCATTATAGCATTTGGGTGAAACAAACAATACATTGGCTCAAAAATCTTTAATATTACATACCTGCTTTTGCAGGTAATATATGGGGGCGTAACGGCTTCGACAGGGACCAAGAAGTATGGTAAGCGGGTAGTGGTGCGGACACACTTTAAAATCCGTAAACTAAAATTAAACGACAACAATACTGTTGCCTTTGCAGCCTAATTAGGCTGCCGTTCGACCTTGGGGGACCGCGACCTTGGAAGAGCGTCGATTAGCGGTGAACGTATTACTGGCTCTCCCTTGCCTTTAATATGTATTTAGGGATACCAAATTACGGCTTTTGTTACTTAAAACCGCAGTTTGGGAAATCTTTTAAGTAACTGCACCCGGAGAAAGCTATATGGAAAGGTTTTTGGACAGGGGTTCAACTCCCCTCGCCTCCACCAAAAAATCCTCGCATAAAAGTGCGGGGATTTTTAAATATTTAGGTCTGACATAAATATTGATTTATGGCTAAAATTATGTTATAATTTACAAAAATATCGTTTGAAACTTAGGAGCTAAAAATGTTAATCCCAATATTATTACTGTTACTTGGATTTGCTTTACTTATTAAGGGTGGCGACTGGTTCGTCGATGGTGCTTCGGGCATAGCGCGTAGATTCCACCTACCTGAAATACTTATAGGTGCAACCGTTGTATCTATAGGAACTACCCTCCCCGAGGTTATGGTTTCGGCAGGTGCGGCTGCCTCTGGCAGCGGTTCTATTGCCTATGGTAATGCAATTGGCTCAATAATTTGTAACACCGCACTTATAGCCGCAATTACAATAGCAATAAAGCCGGGTAAGGCCGCAAGAAAGAGTTTAGTCCTTCCCGTTATTTTCTTTTTCATTGCTGCAGCTTTTTATACTGTAATTTCCTACTTTTTCGGCTATTTTTCACGTTTAACTGGTATTTTATTATTGGCGCTATTTGTAACTTATATGGTACTTACTGTTGTAAGAATGAAATCTACCGCCGCCTCTCCGCAGCTTGTGGCCTTTGAAGAAAAACACGGTCCCCTTATCCCAGAAGAAGAGCTTGAAGCACAAAGCGGCGAGGACCACTTTGTTGAATCAAAAAATAGCGGCACTAAAGACAGCTTGCTTAAAGATATTATTCTATTGGTGCTTGGCGCCGCAGTAATTGCAGTTGGTGCCGATTTGCTTGTTGATAATGCAATAATTATTGCGAAAGAATTTGGCGTTTCTGAAAAGGTTATAGGGCTCACTATCGTTGCGCTTGGTACCTCTCTTCCGGAGCTTGTAACAGCCATAACCTCGCTAATTAAAGGTCACGGTTCTCTTTCTCTCGGAAATATTATAGGTGCCAACCTATTCAATTTGGTACTTGTAAGCGGCGTTGCTGTAACAATTAATCCTTTTGAACTTCCTGTTTCTTCATATTTCAGCGGCATAAACTCTTCACTTGTTTTCGACGTGCCAATTATGATTTTAGTAATGCTTATATTAACAGTTCCTACACTTATAAAGCAAAAGCTCTCTAGATGGCAAGGCATACTTCTACTTCTTATTTACGCAGGATTCCTAACAATTCAGTTTGTAATTTAGCGGCATATTTTTTAAAAAAATATTTTTTTAAACTCCTCCTATTGTTTGGGAGGAGTTTTTATATTGTGCGTTTTTTAGGGAATTATATTTTAAAACGGAGGAGAAAAATATGTCTATTTGGGAAGAAAATGTTAATATGCCAAAATTCAAACCACTTGAAGGTAATGTAAAAACAGACGTGCTAATAATAGGCGGTGGTATATTTGGAATTTTATGTGCTTACAAGCTGCATCAAAAATGTGTCAATTATATTTTAGTAGAGGCAGAAAATATTTGTAACGGCACAACCAAAAACACAACCGCAAAAATCACATCACAGCACGGTCTGATATACAACAAAATGGTTAAGAGATTTGGCTTAGAATACGCAAAAATGTATTTAAAAGCCAACAATGAAGCAATAGATAAATATAAAAGCTTAGCAAAGGAAATTGATTGCGATTTTGAGAAAAAAAGCTCCTTTCTATATTCAGTAGATAATAAAACTAGTCTTGAGGATGAAATGGGCGCTTTAATTAGAATGGGCTACCCTGCCAAGTTTAAAGGTGAAACGGAGCTTCCTTTTTTCAGTGTTGGGGCCATCGAGTTTGAGCATCAAGCACAGTTTAATCCACTTAAATTTTTAGCAGAAATCAGCAAAAATCTTAACATTTATGAAAACACAAAAATAAACGACTATAAGGACGGAAAATTTGTTTTTGAGGGTGGAGAAATCACCGCCGAAAACACGATAATTGCAACACATTTCCCCTTTATAAACAAGCACGGTGGTTATTTCTTAAAGCTTCACCAAAGCCGTTCGCACGTTGTAGTTTTAGAAAATGCGCCAAACTTAAACGGAATGTATATGGACCAAAATGAAGAGGGACTTTCTCTTAGAAATTATAAGGATTTTCTGCTATTTGGTGGTGGTTCTCACAGGCCGGGAAAATGTATGGATAGTGTAGAAAAACTTAAAAATCTCGCAAAATTCTACTACCCAAATTCAAAAATCAAACTAATTCAGTCGGCACAGGACTGTATGAGTCTTGACTCTATCCCCTACATTGGAAGGTACAGCAAAAAGAAAAAAAGACTTTTTACCGCCACCGGATTCAACAAGTGGGGTATGACAAGTTCTATGGTGGCTGCTGAAATTATAACCGATATGATAATGGAAAAAGATAATGAGTATGCTCCTATTTTTACACCATCAAGAAGCATACTGCGTACCGACCTTTTTTCAAATGCCTTTGAGTCGGTTTTAGGGCTTATTACACCAAGCGCCAGACGTTGCCCACACCTTGGGTGCGCGCTGAAATGGAACAAATATGAGCACAGTTGGGACTGTCCATGTCACGGTTCCCGATTTAGCGATGATGGAGATAATTTGGAAAATCCCGCAAACGATAAACTATTTTACTAAAAAAACACGCTAAATTGATAGCCACAAATGGTCTTACAATTTAGCGTGTTTATTTAATTGGATAAAAGAAATTCTAACATCAAGGAATTTTAATCCACTTACCCATATTTACTGAGTAAATATAGCGTTCCTTTACCCTTTGGCCAAACATTTTCTCGGCGGCTATACTATAAATTCTAAGCTGTTCTTTATAGTTTTCAATTAAAACCTTTTCATCATTTGTGCGGTCTGTTTTAAAATCGATTAAAACAATACCATCCTCCTCGAAGAACATACAGTCAATAGCACCCTGAATAATAACCTCTTCATCCTTTACTGCATCATCAAGGCCGTTATAAAGCTCACCGCTTTTGAGGTTTAATAAAAACCTTTGCTCACGAAGGATTTTCCTAGAAGAAACTATTCTTTTAAAAATATCAGTACCAGCAAAATCTGTTATCTTATTAGGGTCAATACTGTCGGCCTCTGCCCTGCTCAAAAATTCAAATTCATACAGTCTTTCAATCTCAGCGGTTGCCGAAGCTTCCAGCTTTTTAAAGTCGGCATACTGCATAAATTTGTGTAACGCTGTACCACGTTCAGTAGGACTCAGTCCCTTATCCGACATAAACGCAGGACGCGAGGCAGTAAAGTAGTCAGCGTCCGCCCTTTCCTTTAAAAGAGCGGAAACCGAAGTTTTTGCCTGTATGGTACGAAGCTCCTCATAGGGGTATTTGTACTCAAAAATTTCCCTTAATTTTTCAAGACTTAACTTTAAATCATTTTTGGAATTTTCTTCAGTTTCAACCGCGCTAATAACGCCGACCTCATTATCGGGCAAAACGCATTTGGCATTAACCTTTTCTTCCCTGACGCTTAGCGGAATAAGGTCGTCTGTAATGCCAAGTTCCTCCCTTAAGAACTTAAAAGATGGTAGCATTAGCGCATACATTGCCACCCAAGCTCCCGCATTTTTACATTCCAAAAACGCTGATGTCGATATACCCCCGTTTTCGGCGAAACAGCGTATTTTATCTGCTGCCACCGTAAATGGCGAGCTTTTGCCACCAAAGGGAAGAAATATAACCAGTTTTTCCTTAGCCCTTGTCATAACAACGTAAAGAAGTCGCAGTTCTTCTTCCTTCGCCTTTTGGGAAATATGCATATTTATTATTTTTTTAGGGGTTGATACATATTTAATTGCCTCATCATCGTCTAAACGGTTGAATGCTAGTCCTAAATTTTCATCAACTGCCAAATCCTCGTTTACGCTTTTGGAACTAAAAGCAGAGGCAAGCTCGGCCACCAAAACAACCGGGAATTGGAGGCCCTTTGATTTGTGCATTGTAAGAAATTTAACGCTATCATCTCCCGCAGTAGCGCTGGATTTTATCTCCCCTTTTTCAGATAAATACTTAATATGCCTTAAAAAATCAGATAAATCCCCGCCATTATCCGAAGTAAAATTAGCTCCCAGCTCTTCAAAATACAGAAGATTATTAAAACGTCTTTCACCTTCAAGATGGGCAGAAAAATAGTTTTTAAGGTTACTATGCTCTAAAATAAAACTTATTAAATCCGCTACAGTAAGTAGAGCTGCCTTTTTTCTGTAAAGATTAAAGACATCTAAAAATTCTTTGAATTTTTCTCCACCATATAAATTTATAAGTTTATAAAGACGCTCTTTTTTATTATTTAGCTTTAACTTCGCTATATCGTCTACAGTAAAACCGAAAACGGGAGAAAGTAAAACGCTTAGCATTGCCGTATCATTCATGGGAGAATTTATTGCAGTTAAAAAGGAGATAATGCACTTAATTTCGGTTGTTTCAAAGAAATTGCCATCTGAAATCGAAACGGGAATTCCATATTTCAAAAAAGTATTGTAATACTGTGAAAACTTGGTAGAAGCCCTGAACAGTACCGCAAAATCTCCATAGTTTACAGGACGCAAAGCGGGATTGCCTTGCTCATCTTTACCCTGAACCATAAGCGGTTTACTAATAGCTGATTGAATATAATTTGCAACCCTCTCGGGGCCATCATCGGCCGAGTCCAAAAGGTGAATTTCAACCTCTTCCTCACCGTTTGGCAAAAACTCTGCGCTTGCATTAAGGCGCTCGTTCTCGTCGTATTTCATACCGCCGAATTTTTCGGACATGGCAAGAGAGAAAAAGCCGTTAACAAAACTGCAAACTCCCTTACGGCTTCTGAAATTGGCAGATAAAACTACGCGCTTTAGAATATCATCCTCTAAATCTTCCCTAAAGTTTTCAGCACTTTCGCTTTTTCTTATAAAAAATTCGGGATTTGCATTTCTAAAGCCGTATATGCTTTGCTTTGCATCACCAACCGAGAAAAGCTTTTTGCCCATATCAGACAAAATATAAAAAAGTGCGTTTTGCAAAAAGTTTACGTCCTGATATTCATCAACCATAACCTCGTCGTATAAATTAACAATTTCCTTAGAAAATTCGGTTGGCGCAAAATCACCGTTTTTATTTTCACAAAGTAAATTAAAGGCAAGTTGTTCTGAAATTGCAAAGGTAATATATCCCCTTTTGGTAAGCTCTTCAAAATAGCGCTCGTCAAACTCCTTGCAAAGATTTACAACCACCGTGGCAAATTTTTCGCAAAGGCTAATCTCCCTTTTAAGTTCCTCAGAGGTTGGGGTAAAAATCGGAATAAAATCTTTCAAGGCAGCAGCAATAATTTCAAATACTGCCTTAATTTGTCCCTTTATAACCTCGTCAAACTTTTTTCTGAAGGATGGCTTTTCTGGTGGATTAATAAGTGTCGATCTCAGAGCTTCAAAATTGCCCTCATTTGCCGCATTAATAATATTCAAAAAATATGTCTTAAAGCTAACAAAACAAGGCCAAAGTTCCGCATAAGCAATATCATCCCCCTTTAAAATTTCAACCTTTGAATCCAAAATACCTATTAACTCAGAAAACCTAGAAATCACCTTTAAAATAATGTATTTATACCAACGAGATTCAAAAATGTTTTCGGGATTGTAGTCACAAAGCATTTTGTCAAGCATTTCCTTGTAGAAAGGCAATGTCATAACCTTGTCATATAGCGACGTAACCAGTGCCACCGCGTTTGCATCACTGTAAATAGAATCAGTTGAACGCAAAAACTCAAAAAACTCCGGTTCGCCCTTTTCATAATGCTCTTTTAAAATATCACCTATTACCTTTTTAGTAATTAAATCTTCAGTTGTTGTATCGGCAATTTTAAAGTCGGGGTTTAGCCCTAAACTACTGAAATTATTGCGTAAAAGACGTATGCAAAAAGAGTCAATAGTACATATATCGGCCGAAGAAATTAAAAGACGCTGTTTTAGCAAATGCATATTTTCGGGAGCTTTCTCACACTCTACAAAAAGGCGTTTTTGGATACGGTTTTGCATTTCTACCGCCGCTAAATTTGTAAAGGTAACAATAAGTAAACGGTCAGCCGAAAGATTTTTGTTTGCAATTTTATCAATAACCCTTTCTGCTAGTACGGCAGTTTTACCGCTACCCGCAGCAGCAGTAACAATAACGGCACCTTGAGCATTTACAGCATTTTTCTGGTCAGATGTCAGTTTATCGTACATTTGATAGCTCCTCCTTCATCTTTTCTATAACAGCGTCGCTTGAAAGCGACTCAACCGCCTTAATTTCTTCAACCTTTTCAATGCCGCAAACTTGGCTAAAATCACAGTATTTACATGCTGAATAACCGCTTGACTGCAAAGGATTTATATCGAAAATTCCATCGGTCATTTTTGTAGCGGTGTCGCATATTTTGATGTTAACGTACTCTAAAACTGTTTCAAAATCCTCGGCAGAAATAATTGGATTGCCCTTACGAGCTTTGCCCGTATCCTTTGGGGCAAATTTGCCGGAATTTGTACTATCCATTCCAAGCTTTACCTCTTCGGTATTTACAATCATACCGTTCATAGCAAAACCTAAAGATTTATTCTCCCCTTCCTTTTGCACACTTCTCTTAGATGGCTTGTACAAAATACCTGCAGGAGTAACCTCTCCGAAACGGTCTGAGCCCAAGGTTTTAACGGCCGAAAGGTATACGAGCATTTGCATATTAAGTCCGTAAAGTATATCAGGTAAATGAAATTCCTTACTGCCCGTTTTATAGTCAACAATTCTGATAAAATTATCCCCTGCTACGCCTTTTAGTTTATCTACTCTATCAATTTTACCGTTAAGCTTTACGGTTTTCTCATCAGAAAATTTTAAAGTAAATAACGGCAAATCTCCGTTTTTAGAAATATCAAGCTCAAAATCAACCGGTTCGAAGCTGCAAATTTTAAACTCCTCAGCAATATGCAATAAAACGGCAAGAGACATCTTAGCTATCATATTATAAAGGAACATAAAGCGCGGCTTTTTAAGATACTCTACACCTTCAATATCCTCTAAATATATAAGCATATATTTATTAACCATTTCTTCAATTTCGTGCTGATTTTTATCTTTTATACCTTTTCCAAAATCCCTTAGCACATTTTCCATAATAAAATGGACAATGGTACCCCTTTGCATATTATCAAGGTCAGCTTTTTTAAGGGGTGAAATGTTCAAAACATACCTGCAAAAATAAGAAAAAGCGCAACCATTATAAGTTTCAATTTTACTAGCGGAAAGATATAAATTATCTCCAAAAAGCTTTTCGCTTGTTTCCTTTGAAAGACGGTGCTTGCTACTGTTTTTTATAAATAAAAGGTTGTTAAACCTATTTTTTTCGTTATCCGCCGCAGTCAAAAAATACTGAGACAAAATTTCCTTTATTGCATTATCCTTAGTAAAGTTTTTAGCAAACACGGAATAGCCCTCGCTAACCGTTTCGGGAAGCGAATATTCATTATCTAAATTTTTACCACCGAAAATTTTCTTTATGCGGGAAAATAGGTTGCTTTCTTCGGTTTCACTGCCATCTATACCCTGCCTGTGGCATAAAACATAAACCCGACTCTTTGCAGAGCAGATAGAACTGTAAAACATAAAGTTTTCGTCTACGGCAAAGCTGTTAAAACGGTCGGAAATTTCAAGACCCGCCTCTTCCAAACGAATTCTATCTGCCTTCAAAAGCAGTCCGTTATCCGAAACTGAAGCTGGAAATTCTCCTTGGTTTACACCTAAAATAAATGCAATTTTAGGGCTGGAAGTTCTAATTCTGTCGGCGCTGCCGCAAATAACCTCATCAAGCATTTTAGGGATACTGCCAATAGTGGCGCCCGAAAACGCAAGAGAAAGAGTATCTATATACTCCTCAGCAGAAATTTCCTCCCCCTCATAGCACCTTACAACATTGTCCAATAACTTCATAACCATATCCCAAGAATCGCGAATGAAGTCACAGTCTTCGGCCTCACCAGCGGATTCAAGTTGACCGCAAAGCTTGGCAATATTTTTATCAACCTTTTGGGAAATTAAGAATTCAAAAACCGCCTTACTAATTTCTAAAACACTACCCGAAAAAGCGCCTCTTAAGGACAAAATAGGTATAATAATCCTTTTTCTTAGGGTGTTAATTGCGTCAAGTCTTTTTTTAAGTTGCTCGGCGCTTGACTTATACTCACCCGTAACAATACCGTCGGGGTCCATAGTCCAATCCTTGCACCACTGCTCATGGTTTATGTCCCATATATAAACATATTCCTCAAGCACAGAAATTTCCTCATCAGAAAAGTTCAAAAGCCCCGTTTTAATAAGAGCTAAAATACTCTCGGTTTCAAGCTTTCGGGCTGCCTTTAAGGCGGAAATAATTAGTCTTGCAAGAGGAGATGCAAAAAGCGGTCGCCTTTTATCTAAATAACAAGGCAATGAAAATTTTCTTGCCGAAACCTCAAGCATTCTCTCATACTTTTCAATGTTTCTAGCAATAATTACAAAATCACTGTATTTATAGCCCTCGGTCCTGACCAAATGTCGTATTGTTTTAAGAGCATACTCTACCTCTGCAAAGGGGGATTGCAAGCTTCCTACGAAAATGTCACCTGTACTGATTTTTTCGCAGGTGTTAGCAAAGTTTTCAGATAATGCCTCTTCCAAAAGCTTTAAGCTCTCACTTTCAAAATGGCTTTCATTCAGTGTAACGCTCTCACCTATTTCTACGTGATTTTGCTTTGCATAAATAAGAAGGTTGCTCGCCACCTTTTTAATGTTAGAAAATATTCCCGCACCCAAATATGGGTCGTCTAAACCGTCGGTGCAAAGAGAAATAACAACCTTTTTGCAATTTAAAATCATAAGCTTTAAAAGCTTAATTTGTGCGCCTGTAAAGCCCTTAAAAGCATCTATGTAAATAGTTTTATCCTTCAAAAAATCGGTTTTGGCAACTGTTTTAATCAGGTGCTCAATATCATCAAGCGGGTCAATATAAATCCTTGAAAGTAAATTATTATAGGCCGCATAAATTTCTACAATTTCGGTGATTTTAAGCTTAAGGTTTTGGCTGGGGATATTTTCTACCACTTCCAAAAGGCGCTCCTCCGAAATGCCCGCAAGCTTGAATTCACTGATAATGTCGGTAACCTGCTTTACAAACTCGGGGCTTTGGGCGTACCGTTTGAAAAGCGAAAGCTTGTCCCCGACACTTTTTATGGCTCTTCCAACCAAAATTATACGCTGCGCGTCGTCAAGGCGATGTCCCGAAATGCCCCCGTACAACTGACCTACCGTTTCAGAAAGACGGCTAAAGCTTAAAACCTGCACCTTGCTTATAAACCCGCTGCCAAAGTTTTTAAGCATTTGCTTTTCGGTTTCAAAGGTATACTGCTCCGGTACCAGTAAAATTAAACCATCACTATTTTCTTTTTGTATGAGCGAATGAATATAGGTGGTTTTTCCAAAACCCGCCCTACCAAACACAAAAGAAAGCATAGAGTACCTATCCCCTTTTTTAAGCAGACAAAATCTGCGTATAAAATTTCAATTTATTATACCATATAAAACTAACATTTACAATAAAATTGTAAATTAAAATCGTTGATTTTTTGTAGAAATTATAGTATAATAATTAAAAATTTTATTTAAGGAGTTGGCTATTTTGAAGCTTACCTTTCGTTGGTATGGCGATAATGACCCCGTCACTTTAAACCATATTAGGCAAATTCCTACAATAAGCGGCATTGTTTCGGCCGTTTATGACACACCCGTTGGCGGTATTTGGAGTGAAGAAAGCATAAATGCTATTAAGCAAAAGGCCGAAGAAAACGGTCTTGAATTTGAGGTAGTTGAAAGTGTTCCCGTACACGAGGACATAAAGCTTGGCAACCAAAATGCGGCAAAATACATTGATAATTATTGCGAAAACATTCGCCGCCTTGGTAAGGCAGGCGTAAAATGTATTTGCTATAACTTTATGCCCGTTTTCGACTGGCTAAGAAGTGAGCTTGAGTTTCCTCTGGCCGACGGTTCTAATGCTTTGGCTTACGTTGATGAAACGGTTCTTTCCCTTAACCCATTAAAGAGCGAGCTTTCCCTTCCCGGTTGGGATGAAAGCTATAAAAATGATGAACTCAAGGCGCTTCTTACCGAATATTCAAAGCTTACTGAAGAGGACTTATGGGACAACCTTAAGGCATTCTTAGAAAAGGTTGTTCCCGTTGCAGAGGAATGTGGTGTTAATCTTGCCATTCACCCCGACGACCCGCCGTGGGGAATTTTCGGTTTGCCCAGAATTATTACTAACAAGGCTAACCTTCAAAGGTTTTTAAAGCTTGTTGATAGTCCTGCAAACGGTCTGACCTTCTGTACAGGTTCACTTGGTTCTAACTCAAATAACAACATTGTGGATATGATTAAGACGTTTGGAAAACGTATTCACTTTGCTCACCTTAGAAACATTAAATGGGATGACGGAAGAGATTTCCACGAAACTGCACACCCCACCTCCTGCGGCTCTTTAGATATGTATGAAATTGTTAAAGCGCTCAGTGATTCGGGCTTTGACGGCTACGTTCGTCCCGACCACGGCAGAATGATTTGGGGCGAAACCGGCAGATACGGCTACGGACTTTACGACCGCGCCTTAGGTGCAACCTACATTGCAGGTCTTTTTGAGGCCGTAGAAAAATCTTCCCAATAAGGAGAGAATTTATGTCTAAAAATATAGTAATTACAGGTGCGGGCGGCGTGCTTTGCTCCGCATTTGCTAAAGATTTGGCGCTAAAGGGACACAAGGTTGCGCTACTTGACCTTAACGAGCAAGCCGTAGAAACTGCCGCTAAGGAAATTCGTGAGCTTGGCGGTGTTGCCTATGGTTATAAGGCAAACGTTTTGGATAAGGACGCTTTAAAAGAGGTGCACGAAAAGATACTAGCCGATATTGGCGAGTGTGATATTTTAATCAACGGTGCGGGAGGTAACAGTCCTAAATGCACCACCACCCACGAAGAATTTGAAAAGGGCGACGAAACTGCGGAAGACATTTCAACCTTCTTCAACCTTGACAAAGCGGGCTTCCAGTTTGTTTTTGACCTTAATATGCTCGGCACCCTGCTCCCCACCCAGGTTTTTGCGGTGGATATGATTGGTAAAAAAGGTTGCTGCATTCTTAACATTTCTTCTATGAACGCGTTCAGACCCCTTACAAAAATTCCCGCCTACAGTTCAGCAAAGGCGGCCGTTTCCAACTTTACCGAGTGGCTTGCAGTTCACTTCGCAAAGGAAGGAATTCGCGTTAATGCTATTGCTCCCGGTTTCTTTGTTACCAACCAAAACAGAGCGCTGCTTTTCGATGAAAACGGCAACCCCACCCCACGAACCGAGAAAATACTTCGCGCTACACCTATGGGTAGGTTTGGCGAGGCGGACGAGCTTTTGGGCGCAGTCAACTGGCTATTAGATGAAAAAGCTGCAAGCTTTGTAACCGGCGTTGTTATTCCCATCGACGGTGGCTTTTCGGCCTATTCGGGCGTATAATTTAAAAACCAAAATAAAAAACACCCATCGGTTGATGGGTGTTTTTTAAATGCTCTATGTAACTTAAAGTTCAAACTTTACCTGATGGCCGCCCGGCTTATAAGGACGGAATTTTACTCCTGCTGCCTCAAACATCATTTTAGAAGCAATAACGCTGTCAGTCTTAGCATATTTATCTTCAAGATAAATAACTTCCGAAATACCTATTTGAATAATGGCCTTTGCACATTCGTTACAAGGGAAAAGGGTACAGTAACATTTACAACCCTTTAGAGAGCCGCCACGAAAATTAAGTATAGCATTAAGCTCGGCGTGGCAAACAAAAGGATATTTAGTATTTAATGTATCACCGCTTCTGTCCCAAGGAAACCTTTCATCAGAGCAGCCCTGAGGCATACCGTTGTAGCCAACCGACATAATTCTGTTTTCAGCATTAACAAGACAAGCGCCAACCTGAGTTGAAGGGTCCTTACTTCGCCCTGCCGAAAGCATTGCAATACCCATAAAATATTCATCCCAGCTTAAATATCCTTCTCTTTTCATAATACACCTCTCTAAAGCAAAATTTCTTTTAACTCCTTTGCATCCTTAGCAAAAACCTTTGCTCCCGCTTCACGAAGCTCCTCAAGCTCTCTGAAGCCGTAAAGAACACCGACGGGATAGGCCCCCGAATTTACACCAACCGCAATATCCATTGATGTATCACCAACAAACGCACACTCCTCAGGTGTTACACCCAGCTCCTTCATAACCATAAATACCGATGTTGGGTCGGGTTTCGCAGGAATACCCGGTCTAAGGCCCATAATACAGTCAAACACATCACCAAAAAGCTTTGTGATAACTACGTTTGCCGCCTCCTGCGCTTTATTGGTGACAACGGCAACTTTTATTCCCGCCGCCTTTAAATCACCTACAAGCTCTCTTATACCGTCATACGGAGCCGTTTTATCAAGAGAGTGAATGGCATAGTACTCTAAAAACTCATTTATCAGGGTCTGATGCATTTCATCCCCCTCATTTTCAGGCATTGCCCTTCTTATCATCTTAGGAATCCCGTTACCAACAAAATATTTGTAGCTGTCGGTAGGATGTGTATAAAAACCATGGGCCGCTAAAACGTGATTAACCGAATCGGCCAAATCAAAAAGCGAATTAACAAGCGTACCATCTAAATCGAATAAAACTGCCTTAAATTTCATAAATAACCTCTTAAATTTATATCTTACTTCCTAAAGTATAACATAAAAACGACAAAATTCAAGTATTTTATTATTTTTTAAAAGAAATGGTAAAAAAACACTTGCAAAATAGAGGCAAATGTGGTAATATGTTTAATGCTATGTAAGAAATCAAAAGGAGGTTATACTCATGGCTAAGTGTGAAATTTGCAATAAAGAGCTTACCTTTGGTATTAAGGTTTCCCATTCTCACAGACGTTCTAACCGTGTTTGGAAACCCAATGTAAAGCGTGTTAAGGCAATTGTAAACGGTACTCCCCGTAGAATTAACGTTTGTACCCGTTGTCTCCGTTCCGGTAAGGTTAACCGCGCTATCTAATTTATTTTCAAAAAGATTATGGGACTGCACTATGCAGTCCCATTTTTCTTTTTATATAGGTTTTAAATTTATGCTCTGCCCTCAACCACCTGAACCTTAAGCAGATTGGTGGTTCCGGTAACGTTAAGCGGCACTCCCGCAGTAATTACAACAATATCTCCGGGTGATACCAAATCATCCTGCCTTGCACAGTCAATGGCGTGAGAGAAAAGCGCATTAGAATCGCTTTGATTAAGCGCCAAAACGGGAAATACTCCCCAAGAAAGTGATAACTGATAGTAGGTTTTTAAATTAGGTGTTGCCGCTACTATTGCCTCATTGGGTCTAAACTTTGAAACACGCCTTGCAGTATGTCCCGATTTTGTAACGGCAATTATTGCTTTGGCAGAAAGGTCTTTAGCTGCCCTGCAGGCCGCATCACAAATTGCGTTAGTAATATCGTCAAACTCCATTACGTAGTTTTTGTCGATATAATAGTTCATTTCAAAGGCGTCAGCCTCGGCCTGCTCAGCGATTTTGGCCATAACCTCAACAACGTGCTCAGGGTGCACCCCTACTGCAGTTTCTCCCGAAAGCATTATGGCCGAAGTTCCATCAAACACAGCATTAGCAACGTCGGTAATTTCTGCCCTTGTTGGAGTTTTGCTTGTAACCATAGATTCAAGCATTTGGGTTGCGGTAATAACAACCTTACCGGAAAGGTAGCACTTTTTTATAAACTTCTTTTGAAGACCAGGAAGGCGCTCAAACTCAACCTCTACACCCATATCTCCCCTGGCTATCATAATACCATCGGAATACTTTAATATATCGTCAAAATTGTTTATGCCCTCAATATTTTCAATTTTAGAAATAAGCTTAATATTATGACCGCCGTGGTAATCCACAAACTTTCTAAGGGCTATTATATCTTCCTTACGGCGCACAAAGGATGCAGCAATATAGTCGACGTCGTTTTCAATGCCAAAAATAATATCCTTTTCATCGGCGGGACTTATATAGTCCATATCAAGCGCAACGTTAGGGATATTTACGCCCTTATGATTACTAATAGTACCGCCAACCAAAACGGTGCAATAAATATCAGTTTCGGTTGTGTCTTCTACCAAAAGTCGCACCTTACCATCGTCAATAAGAACAAAGTCGCCCTTTTTAAGTTCACGTGGCAAATTTTCATAGGTAATAGAAGCAATTTTTTCATCGCCCTCAACGTCGTTTACGGTGAGGGTGTATTTTTGTCCTACTTCTAAATCTAAACTTGTATTTTTGAAGTTTTTAAGGCGAATTTCAGGGCCCTTGGTATCAAGCAAAATTGCAACTGGTGTCTTTGCTCTTTCACGCACCTTTTTAACAAGCTCAATATTCTCCTTATGGAACTCGTGTGTCCCGTGTGAAAAGTTAAGACGTGCAACGTTCATACCGTTTTTTACCATTTTAGTAATGGTTCTTTCGTTAGAACTCGCCGGACCTAATGTACATATAATTTTTGTTCTACGCATTTTTAAAACATTCCTTTAAGAAAAAGCTTAAATATCCAGCTTCATATCACCATCTCTAATAACCTTTAGCTTTCTTAAAATGTTAGAGGTTATTAGAGCCAAAATTGCAGGAGCTACAAAGTACATAACAACAATCTCAATCAGTATAATCCAAATATTTGTGCCAGCTTCCGTCATGGTTTGAAAGGCCATAATAGGACCAACAAAACCGCAGGTGCCCATACCCGAACCGGTGGCATTGTTTGTCATTTTTAAAAGGCAGGTGGAAATAGGTCCTAATATTGCACTTGTGATAATTGCGGGAAGCCAAATTGCAGGTCTTTTAACAATATTTGGCACCTGTAGCATACTTGTACCAATGCCCTGCGCAAAAACACCACCAAGCTTATTTTCCTTATAACTTGCAAAAGCAAAGCCAATCATATTGGCGGCGCAACCAACAGCTGCAGCGCCTGCGGCAATACCGCTTAAATTTAAAATAACGCCAAGTGCTGCCGAGCTTATAGGTAGTGTTAATATCATACCCATTAAAACAGAAACAATTATTCCCATAAGGAAGGGTTGCTGTTCAGTTCCCCAGTTAATTAGATTACCAAGACCTGTCATAATGTTAGAAATATAAGGACCAATTAAAAGTCCAACAAAAGAGCCCGAGAAAATGGTAACCAAAGGAGTTAAAATAATGTCAATTTTAGTTTTTCCCGAAATAAGATGGCCAATTTCAATACCAACGTAGGCGCCTATAAATGCGCCAAGTGGTTCGCCGGGGCCCGCAAGGTTTATAACGCCATTTACAAGCACGGTTCCTGTTAAAAGTTTTGTTGCAAAAGCGCCTACCATACCACAAACTGCTGCAGAAATCACAACAGCTGGGCTTTCCTTAAACTTATAGGCAACACCTGCGCCAATACCCGCGCCCGTCAAAGCAGAAGCAACCTTACCTACCAAAAAGATAATATTTCCAACCTCTGCGCTAATATAACCCGACACAAACTGTCCGATTTGAGTGATAACGGTACCAATAATCAGTGTTGAAAAAAGTCCTAGTGCCATACCACTGAGTCCATCAATAAAAATTCTGTTTAAATACTTTTTTATAGCGTTCATACCCTATCTCTCCTTATTATTTTTCAAAAAGCGCAAATAATCCTCTAAAATCATAGTGGCGGCAACCGCATCTACCACTTCTTTCCGTTTTTTACCGCGTGTATTGGTGGCATTAAGCGCAGCGTGTGCTGAAACGGTTGTGCACCTTTCGTCCCAAAGAACTACCTCACCCTTAAAATTTGCCTTTAAAATTTCGGCAGTTTCCATACATTCCTGTGCCTTAAACCCTAAAGTTCCATCCATATTTTTAGGAAGTCCTACAATTAACTTTTCTGCTCCCAAACCTTCTGCCTCTGCAAGTATTTTTTGGATTCTTACATCTTTATTTCTTTCGGCAATAACGCACCTTGGAAAGGCAAAAACCTCCGACCTGTCCGAAACGGCAATACCTGTTCTGACACTACCCAAATCAACCGACATAATAATCATTTAATTTTCCTCCGGTATTTCGTCGTAAATAACCGTTCTTATACGGCTTTTCTTTGGAAGTAGCTCGGCAGATAGATGCGAATAATCATTATGAAGAACTATTTCAGGAAGTTCGTTACCATTAAATCTTAAAAGGAAAATGCCTGTATTATCTGCCCAGGGAACGGTTCGAAGAGCTTCTATTTTTTTGCCAAGAGCATGACAAATAATATTCCTTATGGTGCAACCGTGGGATGCAACGGCAACCACCTTGCCTTCATTCTCGGCAACAATTTTTAAAACTACCTCCCATGATCGCTTGTAAACACTTTTCATAGACTCCCCGCCCTTTGGATGAAAAAGGTCAGGACGCATGTTCCAGTTATATTCCAGTACAGGATGAGTAATATCAAAATTTTCCCAACAAAGGCCCTCAATTTCGCCGCCGTCTATCTCAATAAGCTTATCTTCTTTTATAATAGGTAAGCCATGGTACTTATTTATTGCTTCGGCCGTTTTGTAGGCACGTTTTAAGGGGCTTGAATAGATAGCGTCTATTTTTATATCCTTAAATCTTTCAGCAAGGCGCTCAAGCTGCATAGCGCCGCACTCGGTAATATCGGTATCCGCAATACCTTGAAACACTCTGCTAACGTTTCCGCTTGCCTCACAGTGTCTGACAATATAAAGTTCTGTCACGCCTTCACCTCTCAAAAACATAAATATTCATAAATTTCTTATATTTTATCACATTTTTTATTTTATTGCAATAAATGACAAGTAAAATATGGGCAAAAAATAAGTGCGTACTTTATGCAAAATAACATAAAATACGCACGTTTTTTAATATTTAAACTTTTAAAGTGTATTTCCTGCTTCAATGTAGTTAGCGCTTAAAAGGTTATAACCGAAACAACTGCCGCTATTTCTTACGAAAATGCTTTCAACCAAATGTGTTTCTGCAATACCCTCATGAGAGTTAACACTCATTTTAGAGATTACAACGAAGCCGCCTTCGTTTTCCTCTACCGACAAAATTTTATGGCTTATAGCGCTATAACCGCGTGGTAAAACTGTAAACGCGTCATCGCTTGCGGGTGCAAAATCGTAAACTACGGCATTTTCATCAACCTGAAGTCCGTAAACGTTTGCTATAAAGTTTAAAACCAAGGCCTTATTTATTTCGCCATCCTCGGCAAAATCAATAAGGGATAAAATTGCGCCTTCAATAACGGTTTGGTCATCATAAAAACCGTCGCCATAAATAAAGTTATGGTTGAGCATATTTTCAAAACGTGCCGCCAAAACCATATCTTGATTTACCTGAATGTCGGTAAGATCAACACTATTTTCTGTGGGTGTTTCATCTGCTTTTGCGGTGGCCGAAAAAGGCATGCCCAAAAAGGCACTAAGGCACAAAACAAAAGATAAGAAAACACATAAAAAACGCTTTGTCAATACACTCACCTCGCTTTCTATATTTATTATATAGCCTAAAGCAAAAAAAGTCTTTTCATTTTGTTTACATTTTGATATCAATTTAATTACAAATAATTACAAAACTGAGATATTTGAGTGAGCAAATGGTCGAAAATTTAAATAAAATGTCAACTTTTATAAGATGTGTTCAAAAAATAAAAAAATGCTAGACTTTTAAGGGAAAATATTGTATAATATCAATGTTGATTTTCTTAAATCTTTAGGAGGAAAATTTGTATGAAGCTTTTTAAGAAATTTATTGTTGCCGCACTTATAGCGGTTATGGTATTTTCCTTTGCAGGTTGCCATAAAAAGGATGAGGTTGCACTAAATATTGATGGTATTGACATTACCTCTGCACTTTATATGTACACACTTATTGAAAGTGATTTGGAGGCAAAGCAAAAGGTTGATGCTAATCACGCCGATGATAAGGACAAGTCTGACATTGACTATTACTCCGAACAAATTGACGGTGTAAATTTTGTTGAATACGTTAAGGCAGATGCAATTAAACGTTGCAAAAAGATTGCACTTTATCAAAAACTACTTGACCAAAAGTTGATTACAATAACCGACGAGGAGAAAAAAGAGGCTGAAACCTACGCAGAAAACTATTGGGCATACTACGGCTACTCCTCAGTTTTTGAGCCTAACGGAGTCTCTTTGAACACATTTAAGAAGGCATTTTTAGCCTCTAACTATGCCGACCTTCACTTCAAAAGCATTTACGGTAAAGATGGCGAAAAGGAAGTTTCTAATGATACTTTGGTTAAAACCCTAAACGACAAATATATTCTTGTTTACACACTTACAGAGCAGTATGCTGAAAAAGCAACCGACGAGGATAAGGCGGCCCTTAAAAATAAATATCAGGCTTATGCTGACCGCCTAAAGAAGGGCGAAGCATACCAGACCATTTACGAAGAAATTAACGGCAAGCCCGAAACTACACAAGAAACTACTGAAAGCACCGAGAATGCGCCCAAGGATAAATATGCAACAGTTATAGGTGCCGAAGATACTAGCTATGCTTCGGACGATTATAACGATATTGATGCTCTTTCGGTAAATGAAGTAAAGCTTATTGAAAACTCTGAAAAAACCGGCTTTACAGTTTACAAAAAGCTTGACATCAATGCCGATCCATATTACCTTGACGCCTTAACCGACGATATGCTTTACTTACTTAAAACTGATGAGTATGAAGAGACTGTAAACGGTCTTATTAAAGATATGCAGGTGGAGGAAAATACCTACGCCACAAAACGCTTTAAGGTTAAAAAGATTATTTATCCTGAAGCATAATAAAAACCGAAATAACATAAAAAAGCCATCCCATTAGAGTTGTACTCTAAAGGACAGTAAAAAAGCTGTGTAGAAATTTTCTACACAGCTTTTAATTTTGTCTTATTCCGTAACAAGCAGCTAAAATATTTGGCACGTTTCCCTCTTTTTAGGAGAACCAAAAACCCTTAACCCAACTAATAAACATTTTAACCTCTAATAACCTCTGCTCGACTAAATGTAATTTCTAAGTGTTTTGTTTTGCATTTAGCGGTATCAAATTTTAAATCTAACAAATATTGATCGCCTTTTGTTACCACTTCATCTGATAACCACCATCCGCCATTTAGTAAACTTATATCAAAATCACTTGTTTTGATTTTATAATTAAAAAAACGGATTTCGGTGATATCTGCTTCAAACAATGCGCCATTACAATCGATTTTTAATATCAAGCAATTATCTCTTGGATTCCAATCCGATTCCTTTTTCATTGCCGAAACAATATTGGCATCGTGAAGCCCGTGTGTCCAATACCATTCTGGGAATTTGTTTTGAGTTTGTTTCAATAAAATCACCTCATTGATTTTATTATAGTTTAATCGATGATATTTTTCAAGTTATATTCCTTCTAAAGTCGGAGTGATATTATTGCCTTGCGGCAATAGTGTTATTGAAACCTTACGGTTTCAGTGTTATTTTATTGCCCAAAAACTACCGAAGGCAATATCTTTTGGACTTTAGTCCAAATATCACTGCGTAGCAATATAACTCGCCACAAGGCGAATAAAACTGGGTTGTGTCCTTACGGATACAACCCCTTTGGGATGGCTTTTTTGTTAGTTTTCTTGTTTTAAAAGAAAAAGCTCTTCACTTTTTGCTTCCCATAAATTAATTTGCTCTTCTAAGCTTTTTTCATTTTCTTCTAAAAGAGTGGTAAGCTCGCTGAGCTTTGCAAAATCGGTAACAGCTTCAAGGGTCGACGCTTTTAAATCCTCCGCCTCTTTTTCAAGACGTGCAATTTCCTCCTCTGCCCTTTTAACTGCCGTTTCAAGCTTTCGGATTTCGGACTGCCTTTGCTTATTTAAAAGATATTGTTCCTTGCCCCTTTGTTCCTTTTGAATGGTTGTTTTTTCCTCTAAAATTGCTCCACTGCGCTTATCTAAAACCCTTAAAAGCTCATCATAATTACCCTTTATTACAGTTGTGCCGTTGTTCTCTAAAAATATAACCTTATCGGCAATTTTGTTTATAAAATATCTGTCGTGAGAAATTATTAAAAGGGTTCCCTTATAGGCCATAAGTGCCTCTTCAAGTGCCTTTCTTGAATATAAATCAAGATGGTTTGTTGGCTCGTCCAAAATAAGAAAATTCTTGCCCGAAAGCACCAAAGAGCAAATTGAAAGTTTTGCCTTTTCGCCGCCACTAAGAGCACTGTTTTGCTTAAATACGTCGTCCCCTTTAAACTCAAATGCAGCAAGTGCATTTCTGACTGCCGTATCGGTCATATTTGGATAGGCAGAATGTATTTGCTCAAAAGGGGTAAGCTTTGGACTTATACTCTCCTGAAACTGATCGAAGTAACCCACTTTAACACCAACGCCAAAAGAAACGTTTTCACCTTCGCTAGCTAAAATCCGTTTAATCAGGGTAGTTTTACCAGCGCCGTTTGCTCCAATAAGGCAAACTCGTTCCCCTTTAAGTATTTCAAAGCTAACGTTCTTATAAAGCAACTTTTCAGAGAAACGGCACTGTTCATTTTCTACAGTTAATACCCTACTGCCACTTTGGTTTGCAACGGGGAAATCAATATAAATTTGATGAGTTTCACTCTCAGGTTTTACAAGAGTTTTTTCAATTCGGTCTATCTGCTTTTGCTTACTTTCGGCGGTTTTAATGTTTTTCTCTCTGTTCCACCTGCGTTGCTGTTCGATTATGCCCTCAATTCTATGAATTTCCTTAACCTTATTTTCATATTCACGACTTTCGGCTAAAAGTCGTTCCTTTTTCAGTTCTTCATACCTTGAAAAATTGCCGTTTGAAAAGTAAATTTTTTTATTTTCGAGTTCCATTGTTTTTGTCGAAACCTGGTCTAGGAAAAAGCGGTCGTGGGAGATAATAATGGCCGCACCACTAAAACTTTTAATAAATTCTTCAAGCCAAATTATTGAATCAATATCCAAATGGTTAGTTGGCTCGTCTAAAAGTATTAAATCGTTATCGCAAAGAAGAAGCTTGGCAAGGCCCAGCTTTGAACGTTGGCCACCACTAAGCGACGAAACCGGCAGACGTATTTGCTCTGGAGTAAAACCAAGACCTGTAAGAACCGCATAGGTACGGTTTTGGTAGGTAAGTCCTCCCTGCTTTTGAAAGATTTCGGTAAGGCGAAGCTGTTCTTCAATAAGTGAAGTATCACTGCTTTTAAGAAGCGTTTGGTTTATGCTCTCAAGCTTTTGTTCTAGGGAAATTAAATTATCAAAAACACTTAAAGTTTCCTCATAAGCACTCTTTTCGCTGCTGACAGAGACGTGTTGTTCTAAGTAGCCGATTTTAATACCGCTTGCCTTAATAATTTCTCCACCGCTTGGATTCTCGCCACCTATTATCATCCTAAAAAGGGTAGTTTTGCCCACACCGTTGGCGCCGATAAAACCAACAATATCACCCTTTTCAAGAGCAAAATCTGCAGACTGAATTAAAACCCTGTCTGCAAACTCTTTTGTAAGTTTATGTGCGGATAAAATAGGCATTTTCTACCCTCCCCTTTTACTTGCTTATCTTATTGTAACATATTTAAAAAACTTTTCAAGAAAATATTTAAAATTCGCTTTAAATACTTGTAAAACAGTGTAAAAATTGGTATAATAATGATATATTGGCTACTTTTGGAGGTAGAATAATGGAAAACAAGAAGTTTTATATTACAACAGCCATTGCTTATGCTTCAAGAAAACCCCATATTGGCAATACATACGACATTGTTTTGGCCGATATGATTGCAAGATATAAAAGAATGGAAGGGTATGACGTTTATTTTGTAACCGGTTCGGATGAGCACGGCCAAAAAATTGAAGAGTACGCTAAATCTGCTAATATGACCCCAAAGGCATTTGTTGATAATGCCGCGAGCGACATTAAAATGGTTTGGGATAGTATGAACGTTACCTACGATAAATTTATTCGTACCACCGACGATTATCACGAAAAAACCGTTCAGAAAATCTTTAAAAAGCTCTACGAGCAGGGCGACATTTACAAAGGCGCTTACGAAGGTAAATACTGCGTACCCTGCGAGTCCTTCTTCACCCCCTCTCAACTTGTAGATGGAAAATGTCCTGACTGTGGCCGCGAGGTTACAGATTCTAAGGAAGAGGCATACTTTTTAAAGCTTTCCAAATATTCTGACGCACTTGTTAAATACTACGAAGAGACACCCAACTTTTTCAGCCCTGAATCCAGAAAACACGAAATGATTAACAATTTCATTAAACCTGGTCTTGCCGACCTTTGTGTTTCTCGCTCATCCTTTAAATGGGGTGTTCCCGTAGATTTTGATGACAAGCACGTTGTATATGTTTGGATTGATGCTCTTTCCAACTACATTACCGCCCTCGGCTACGACCCCGATGAGAAATCTGATATGTACCAAAAATATTGGCCTGCCGATTTGCACGTTATTGGTAAAGACATTGTTCGTTTCCATACAATTTATTGGCCAATTATTCTTATGGCGCTTGGTGAGCCCTTACCCAAGCAGGTTTTGGGTCATCCTTGGGTGCTTTTCGGCGAGGATAAAATGAGCAAATCCAAGGGCAACGTTATTTATGCCGATGAACTTGCCGCCCGTTTCTCAGTTGATGCAGTACGTTACTTTCTGCTTAGCGAAATTCCCTTTGCACAGGACGGAAACATTACCTATGAAACCTTTATTAACAAGTTTAACAGCGACCTGGCCAATACCCTGGGCAACCTTGTAAACCGTACCATTGCTATGACAAATAAATACTTTGGTGGTACTGTAGCAAGAAAGCCGCTTGAGGGTGATTTTGATACCGACCTCACCGAAACCGCAAGGCAGTCGGTAGATGCTTTCCGCAAGGCCATGTCTATTTACCACAACGCCGACGCAGTAGAGCATATTATGGCCCTTGCAAAGCGTTGCAACAAGTATATTGATGAAACCATGCCTTGGGCACTTGCTAAAGACGAGGCAAATAAAGAGCGCTTGGAGGGCGTTTTATACAACCTTTTAGAGTGCATTAGAATTTTAAGCGTTCTTCTCTACCCCATTATTCCCGACACATCCCTTAAAATTAGGGAGCAGCTGGGAATTAGTGAAGAGCCTGCTTTGGACCAGCTTAAATTTGGTCTTCACGACGACTATGGTGTAGGTGATGCAAAGGCACTTTTTGCCCGCATTGACACCGAAGCAGTTTTAAAAGAAATTGCTGAAGATATGGAAAAGCAAAGAAAAGCGGCAGAAAAGGAAAACGTTGTAACCGCCGCACAAATTTCTATTGAAGATTTCGCTAAGGTTGAGCTTAAGGCAGCAGAAATAGTTGCTGCAGAGCCCATTAAAAAAGCAAAGAAGCTACTAAAGCTCACCCTTAACGATGGTAGCGGCACTCCCCGCACCGTTGCTTCGGGTATTGCGCCTTGGTATGCCCCCGAGGATTTAGTAGGTAAAACTATTATTGTTGTTTCAAACCTTAAACCCGCTACCCTTTGTGGAGTCGAGAGTAACGGTATGATTTTAGCGGCAGACGCAGGCGAAAATGACGTTAAGGTAGTTTTCCTTGACGGTGTTCCCGCCGGCTCGAAGATAAGATAGTATGTGTGAAATAAATTTAGAAAAACTGCCTATTTTTGACACCCACGCCCACTACGCCAGTGAGCAGTTTGAGCCCGACCTGGAACAGGTTGTGGCGCAAATGAAACAAAATGGTGTTATAGGTATTATCAACTGCGGTGTCAACTATGAAAACTGCAGAAAAAATATTGCTCTGGCAGAAGAATATGACCTTTTCTATGCGGCAGTAGGTGTTCACCCTGAGGATTTATATGATGGTGAAAATCTTGACACCGAGCTTTTAAAAGAGTTTTGTGGCCACGAAAAGGTTGTTGCCATTGGTGAAATTGGGCTTGACTACTATTGGGACAATTTTTCACACGAAGAGCAAAAAAAGTGGTTTGAGCAACAGATTATGTTTGCGAAAGAGGTTTCTCTTCCCGTTATTGTTCATGACAGAGAATCACATGCGGATACCTTAGAAATTCTTAAAAAGCACAAACCAAGCGGCGTCGTTCACTGTTTTTCGGGCAGTGCCGAAATGGCGCAGGAAATTTTAAATCTTGGTATGTATATAGGTTTAGGTGGTGTAATTACCTTTAAAAATGCTATGAAGGTAATACGTGTTGCCGCCATGCTACCGCTAGATAGACTTCTACTTGAAACCGATGCACCATATATGTCCCCCGAGCCGTTTAGAGGCAAACGTTGCACCTCCGACCTTATTTACTTTGTAGCCGAAAAAATAGCACGAATTAAAGGTGTTACCACCGAAGCAGTTTTAAAGGCATCAAACGAAAATGCAAAACGGCTTTTCACAAAAATTAAATAAGTAAAAAGAAAGCGCCCCAAACCTTTGGTCTGGGGCGCTTAAAATATTTCACTTAATCTCTTTCAATTATATAATCGCTTGTAAAGCCATCGTTAGGTCTGGAAGTTGTGGTGTTGTCAGAAGAATTACCACTATCGGGCGTGTCGGGTGTAACGGTAGAGTCAGACGAAGTAGAATCGGTTACCTCACTACTTGTGGTATTGTTATCAGTGTCGGGCACTGTGGTTTCAGGAACGCTCTCACCCGGGGCAACAACTATGGGTTGCGGCCTTGAAGTAGTTGTAGATTGTACTGAACTAATATTATTGCTACTTGTATCCGACGAGGTATCCTCCGGCTTTTCAACCAAGATTATAGCGAAAAGCCCCATTTCTGACAATGAAACGTAAAGACCGTTATCAACCAACTTATATTCGATAAGTTCAGTAGAAGCATTTGCAGCGATAAAGTAAAGTGACATTTCGTATTTGTCGGCACTGTAGATTGAGGGCACAGGGAAAATAACGTTTGCCGGCTTATAGGGGTTAATTGTAACGCCGTTTCTGATTGAAGAAATGTCATACACAAAAAGCTCTGTCGCTTCGGTAAGCACCGCTTTGGCTATTTTAAACCTTCTATCCTTTGTTTTTACCTTGGTAACACTAATTTTTACACCCTCAGGGAAATTAGTTTTATCAATTATAACACCACTATCATTTACAACATCCTGTGCACCAACACCGGAGTCATCAAAATAATATACCTCTTTACCCTTACAGGAAGTAAGGCAAAGGATGGAAAGACAAAGTATTAAGCAAAGAATCAGGGAAATAATTTTTCTCATTATACTACACCTTTATTTTATTTTGAAGCAACAAGCTCTTTCATACTATAAAGTCCATTTTGTTTATCCGAAACAAATAAAGCCGCATTAACTGCACCAACCGCAAAAATTTCCTTAGAACGCGCAGAATGACTTAGTGTAATTATTTCATCGCGCCCCGCAAAAATGACCTCATGCTCACCAACAATGGTGCCGCCTCTTAACGAATGAATACCAATTTCGTTTTGGGGGC
Organism: Acutalibacteraceae bacterium; assembly: GCA_045630265.1. Classification (GTDB taxonomy): domain Bacteria; phylum Bacillota; class Clostridia; order Oscillospirales; family Acutalibacteraceae; genus UMGS1279. The sequence continues at coordinate 4,231 of JAZQSV010000026.1, read as the reverse complement.
GTTTTTCCCTTTTACTGTGGCGATCATACTCATATACCATTTTACCCTCAAGCTCTGCATTTATCTCATTAGCGAGTAAAATTGCAGTGCCGCTTGGCGCATCAATCTTTTGATTATGATGCTTTTCTATAATTTCAATATCAAAGCCATCTAAAATCAGTGCCGCTTTGCGGGCAAGCTCGGCTAATAGGTTAATGCCAAGGGACATATTAAAGGAAAAGAAAATAGCAATTTCTTCCCCGGCTTTTTGAATCTTCTCAATTTGCTCTTCGCTATATCCCGTTGTGGCCAAAACAACAGGCATTTTTTTAGCTTTTGCATAGTCTAATATGGACTGTAAAAGAGATGGATGCGAAAAATCTACAATTACGTCTGCATCACAGGTAATATCGTTTAAGGTTTTAAATACGGGAAAAGGTCCGTTTGCAGACGTATCAATATCAACACCGGCTACAATAGAAATATCGTCCCTATTATTAACTATATCTGTGATAACGCGGCCCATTTTACCGTTACAGCCACACAAAATTACTTGAAGCATTTTTAAACTTCCTTTTTATAAATTATAGAAGGTTAACCTTTTTAAGCTCCTCGGTTAAAGCGGCAACCTGCTTTTCATCCATTTCGGTAAGAGGCATTCTGCAAGGACCAACCTCTAAACCAATAAGGTTCATTGCCTCTTTAACAGGGATGGGATTAACATCCATAAATAGAGCGTTAGCGAGGTCTAAATATTTAACTGCAAGTTCTGTTCCCTTTTTAAAGTCGCCCTCAAGGCAGGCAGCGGTAATATCGTGTGTTTCTTTGGGTAAAACGTTGGAAAGTACTGAAATTACACCCTTACCACCAAGCGACATTATAGGAACAATCTGGTCATCGTTGCCCGAATAAATAGCAAGGTCATCACCACAAAGGGCAATAGTCTTAATGAGCGAAGAAATATCTCCATTTGCTTCCTTTGCGGCAACAATATTTTTATGTTTTGAAAGTTCAAAATAGGTTTCGGGCTTTATGTTTACACCCGTTCTAGAGGGAACGTTGTAAAGAATAATAGGAACGTCCACCCTATCTGCAATGTAAGTATAATGTTTGATAAGACCTCTTTGAGATGTTTTATTATAGTAAGGCGTTACCATTAAAAGTGCATCTGCACCAACTTTGATGGCCTCTTTGCTGATTTCTAAAGCAAATTGAGTATCATTACTACCTGTACCTGCAATAATGGGCACACGGTGGTCAGCCGCCTTTACGGCTGCCTCAATAACTTTAATATGCTCTTCACCGCTAAGAGTGGCAGATTCGCCCGTTGTACCACAGATAACTAAAGCATCAACTCCGCCTTTTATCTGACTGTCAACAAGCTCGGCAAGTGTTTCAAAATTAACCGAGCCATCCTCGTTCATTGGTGTAATTAAAGCAGTAGCGCAACCTTCAAAAATACATTTTTTCATTATTTTGCACCCTTTCAATTAGTCCATATACCCCTTAGCGCAAAGTAGCTCGGCCATAAGCACAGCGCCGCCTGCGGCGCCGCGAAGGGTATTGTGTGAAACGCAAACAAATTTATAGTCGTACTGAGTATCTTCTCTTAAACGTCCAACATGCACAGCCATACCGCCCTCTATATCACGTACAAGCTTAGTTTGGGGCATATTGTCCTCTTCGTAATAGTGTAAAAACTGTTTGGGAGCGCTGGGAAGTTCTAAGCACTGTGGCTCGCCCGAAAACTCCTTCCAAATATTTAAAATTTCTTCCTTTTCAGGTTTCTTATCAAAGCTTACAAAAACAGCTGCAAGGTGCCCGTCGGATACTGGAACACGAATACACTGTGCAGTAAATTCGGGAGAGGTGGCATTTACAATTTTATCATTTTCTACTTTACCCCAAATCTTAAGTGGCTCCTGCTCAGACTTTTCTTCCTCGCCACCAATAAAGGGAATAACGTTATCTACCATTTCTGGCCAACGCTCAAATGTTTTGCCTGCACCGGAAATTGCCTGGTAAGTACAAACTAAAACCTTATTAACGCCAAACTTAGAAAGCGGGAAAAGTGCAGGAACGTAGCTTTGAAGTGAACAGTTGGACTTAACCGCAATAAAGCCGCGTTTTGTTCCAAGTCGCTTTCTTTGTGCATTGATAACCTCGGCGTGCTCGGGGTTAATTTCAGGAACAATCATAGGAACGTCGGGAGTGCCTCTGTGAGCACTGTTGTTAGAAATAACTGGACATTCATGCTTAGCATATTCCTCTTCTAAAGCGCGGATTTCATCCTTTTTCATATCAACAGCACAGAAAACAAAATCAACCTTAGAGGTAATTTCTTCAATATCCTCAGTAGCGCTAAGCACTACCATATCTTTAAGCTTTTCAGGAATAGGTGCAGTCATTGCCCAACGGCCATCAACGGCTTCAACATATTTTTTGCCCTTAGAACGGGGACTAGCCGCTAAAACCTTAACATCAAACCAAGGATGGTCCGCAAGTAAAAGGGCAAAACGCTGGCCAACCATACCTGTTGCACCTATAATACCAACACTATATTTTTTCATTTTTACCACTACCTTAAAAAAGATTTTTAAAAAACAGTTGAATCGCCGAAGATTTTGCAATATAATATACATTAATCTCACAGGTGTCAATTATTTCACATCTTATATAATAACAAAAATACATAGTTTTGTCAAACATATATTATGCATAAAACTTTGATTTTGTGATTTTTTATAACAATGCCTAAAATTTATAAATTTAGAGACTGATTTTTCTATTATTTGAAAGGTTTTTAGTATGAAAAAAAGCGATTTTTTCTATGATTTGCCCGAAGAGCTTATTGCTCAAACCCCCATAACCCCAAGAACAGCCTCCCGCCTTATGGTGTTAGGTAAGAAAAGCGGCGAAATTACCCACACTAAATTTGAAAATTTAGAGGGTTTTCTTAAAGACGGCGACCTGCTTGTTTTAAATGATACAAGGGTTCTCCCTGCAAGAATTTTCGGTACAAGAACAGATACAGGTGCAGTGGTTGAATTCGTGCTTTTAAAACGCAAAAATGACACCGACTGGGAATGTATTGCCGGCCCGGGAAAAAAGGCAAAAACAGGACATAGCTTTACATTTTCAGATAAGCTTTCGGCCAAGGTTATAGAGGTTTTGCCTGATGGAAACAGAATACTTAAATTTAACTTTAGCGGTGAGTTTTATTCACTTTTGGATGAAGTTGGCAATATGCCCCTTCCCCCTTATATTAAAGAAAAACTTGAAGATAAAGAGCGCTATCAAACTGTTTATTCCAAAGAGCTTGGTTCTGCCGCCGCCCCTACTGCAGGTCTTCATTTTACAAATGAAATGCTAGAGCACTTAAAAGAAATTGGCATTAATGTTGCCTTTGTTACTCTTCACGTTGGGCTTGGCACTTTTAGACCGGTTAAATGTGATGATATTTTAGAGCATAAAATGCACAGTGAGCATTATCACATTCCTGCCGAAACGGCAAGGCTTATAAACGAAACAAAGCAAAGTGGCGGCAGGGTTATATGTGTAGGTACTACCTCCTGCCGTACGGTTGAGAGTGCCTCTGATGCAAACGGGTTTGTAGCGGAATGTAGCGGTGATACCGAGATATTTATCTACCCCGGCTATAAATTTAAATGTCTTGATGGGCTTATTACAAACTTCCATTTGCCCGAAAGTACCCTTATAATGCTTGTTAGTGCCTTGGCAGGTCATAAAAACGTTATGAACGCCTACGAAACTGCGGTAAAAGAAAAATACCGCTTCTTTAGTTTTGGCGACGCTATGCTAATTATATAAGCTAAAAACGAACAATTAAAATTTAAAAGGAAAAAGATATGTACAAACTAATAAAACAAAACGGCAAAGCCAGACGAGGCACCTTTGAAACGGTACACGGAACTGTGCAGACCCCCGCATTTATGAACGTAGCAACCTGCGCCGCTATAAAGGGCGGTATAGATGCCTTTGATTTAAAGGATCTGCACTGTCAGGTTATGCTTTCAAACACCTACCATTTGCATCTGCGCCCAGGCGATAAGCTGGTACACGAACTTGGAGGACTGCACAAATTCACAGGTTGGAACGGACCCATTCTTACCGACAGTGGCGGCTTTCAGGTATTTTCTCTATCCTCCCTCAGGAACATAACTGAGGAGGGTGTAACCTTCCGTTCCCACATTGACGGAAAGAAAATTTTTATGGGTCCCGAAGAGAGTAT
>JAZQSV010000025.1:0-20616 GCA_045630265.1 Acutalibacteraceae bacterium | reverse complement strand
CGTTATTAACCATAATGGCTTTATCATCCGAAAAATCTACAAGTCTAGACATTTGTTTAATAAAGCACTCAATATTATGGTCAATGGTCTCTCTTGTAAGCATTTTACGCATATCGGTCTTGCCAGAGGGGTCACCGATCATACCGGTGCCGCCACCAAAAAGTGCTATGGGACGGTGGCCGTGACGTTGCATATGCGACATCATAATCATTGCAACAAAATGGCCTACGTGCAAACTGTCGGCAGTGGGATCAAAGCCAATATAGAAGGTTATTTTCTTGTTATCAATTAAATCACGAACCATTTCTTCATCTGTTGTTTGCGCCAAAAGGCCTCTGGCTTTAAGTTCTTCAAAAAGTGTCATTGCTATATCTCCTTGTATCCTAAAAGATTATTAAACGGTTTTATTATTTAACATTTCCTCGGCGGTGTTTAAAAGATTTTCGGTATATTCACTACCTGAAATAATCCTTGCAATCTCCCTAACCCTTGCACTATGGTCAAGCGGTGTTACGGTGGTGTACGTTCTTACTCCGTCGGAGGATTTATTTATAAGTAGGTGGTTATTCGCGGCAGATGCAATTTGCGCCAAATGAGTAACGCAAATAACTTGTCTTTGCTCAGCGACCGAAGAAAGAGAGGTTGCAACCTTGCCCGCAGCACGACCGCTAATACCCGTATCAATTTCATCAAAGATAAGTGTGCCAACATCATCGCGAAGTGACAAAACCTTTCTAATGGCAAGCATTATTCTTGAAAGCTCACCACCCGAAGCAATTTTAGAAAGAGGTTTAGGTTCCTCACCAACGTTGGCAGAAATTAAAAATTCAGTAACGTCGGCTCCGTTTTTTGTATACCTACCCTTTTCAATCTCGGCAGTGAAAACAGCATTTTCAAAATCCAAAAACGAAAGCTCTGCACAAATACGCTCACAAATCTCCTTGGCCGCTTTCTTTCTGGATTCGGTAAGGGCTTTGCCCTTCAGTACAAGCCGTTCCTCAGCTAAAGAAAGTTTCTCTTCAAGCTCTACCCTGCTTTTGTCGTTCATTTCAAAAGCGCTAAGCTCGTTTAGAGCCAAATTGTAGGCCTCTAAAACGCTTTCCTCCGAACCACCGTATTTTAACATAAGCGGTCGTAATATGTCAAGTCTTGTTTGACACTGCTCTGCCTTTTCGGGGTCATATTCTATTTCAGACAGAATATTTTGCGCGTCTAAATAGGTAGATTCAATATCCAAAATAGATTTATCTAACTGCTCAAGCAGTGCGTTAACCTGCGGAAGGGTTTCATTTACCGCTAAAAGTCCTTGTTTTGCCGTTTTAAGGGAGTCAAGAGCGCAGTAAACATCTTCCTCTCCCCCGCCCGCAAGAGCGCCCAGGGCCGATTTTATAGATACTGAAACCTTTTGACTACTACGACTTAGTTTAAGATAGTCCTTAAGGGCTACTACCTCACCCGTTTTTACATCCGCCTTTTCAATTTCGGATATTTGATATTTTAAATATTCTATACGTCGCTTTTTTTCGTCCTCGTCGGTCATAGTGGCCTTAAGTTTCAGCATAATTTGCTTAAAATCCTCAAAAGCCACAATATATTCATCCTTTATTTCCTTATTTTCAGCATAAGCATCAATAAAGGTTATATGTTTTTCGGGATTTAAAAGATTTTGGCTATCGTGCTGACCATGAATATTAATAAGCAGTTTCCCTATTTCCTTTAAGGTAGAAACATTGGCGGCCAGACCGTTAATTTTAACCTGTCCTTTTCCATCGGCAAAAAGTGTGCGCTGTATAACAAGATTTCCTTCATCAAGGAAAAATCCAAGCTCGGTTAGTTTGTCTTCAGCCGTCTTTCCAATATCCGAAAAGCTGGCGCTTACAACCGCTCTGTTTTCGCCATGGCGGATAAGTTCCCTTGAAGTACGTTCACCCATCAAAGCAAAAATTGCGTCAATAATTATTGATTTACCTGCGCCCGTTTCACCTGTTAAAACGCTAAATCCCGACTTAAAATCAATATCAACCGATTCTATAACGGCAATATTTTCAATATGCAGATAATCTAACACTTAAATTACTCCATTATTTCCTTTAATTTTTCCGCAAGTAATGCGGCGGCGGCTTCATTTTCGGCTATAACTATAACCGTATCCTCACCCGCTACTGTTCCCAAAAACATATCGTGGAACATACTGTCAATGGCTACACAAGTAGACTGTGCCATACCGGAATAACACTTTATTACAACATCATTAACAGCGTACTTAACCCAAATAACCGACCTTTTAACAATATTAAGTAGATGTTCACTGTCTAGATCCTTTTCAGTCGAAGAAATATTATTTCCGGCAAACCTTTGGGTATATTTATATCTGCCATTTTTATCCAAAACCTTAACTAAACCTAACTGTTTAATATCCCTTGAAACTGTTGACTGTGTTGCCTCAAAGCCAAGTTCCTCTAAAGCCTTAAGCAAATCATCCTGAGTTTCTAAGGACTTCGTGTTGATAAGTTCAAGCAACGCTTCTCTACGTTCATTCTTCATAAAATCCACCTACCCTAACAAATTAAATTTTTCAGATAGCGCTGTTAAAAACGAGCCATCGTTTAATTTTATAAGCCTTACAAATATATCTTCTGATTTAGTAATTGTAACCTCATCACTCTCGCCAATTAAATAAGAGTTTTCGCCGTCAATGGTAAGATAGGTTTGGGTGCCCTTTGGAGCAACCGCCTTAACTGAAACATCTTTATCAGCGCTAACCAAAATTGGCCTTGAATAAAGCGACTGCGGACAAATTGGGGTTAGCATAATACTTTCTAACCTGAAATCTACCACGGGGCCACCGGCTGATAGCGAATAAGCAGTAGAGCCGGTAGGGGTTGCGGCAATAAGTCCGTCGGCGCGATAAGAAATAGATTCACCATCAATTTTAGCCGAAATATCAATCATACGCGAGATGTTACCTTTTGAAACAACCGCATCATTTAAGCTAAAATATTCATTTTCCCCCAAGGTAACCTTTAAGAGCATACGCTTTTCGGTGATAAAATTGCCGGTTAGAAGTGCAGTAACCTTTTCTATTTGGTCGGCTTCAAGACCTGCTAAATATCCAACCCTGCCTGCATTTATTCCAAGTACGGCTTTACTTAGCATTGCCGCCTTTTTGGCGCTGTGTATTATTGTGCCATCTCCGCCAATTACAACAAAAAGATCTGAGGTTTCAAAAAGCTTATTTTCGGTAAATTCTTCTACGCCTAAAGAATTACTATTGGTTTTAACGGTATAAACTGTAGCGCCTGCGTCTTTTAAAACCTTGGCAGTTTTTTTAGCAATAGAAAGAGCGCTTGTCTTTTCGTAATTAACAATTATGCCTATTTTCAAAATAACACCCGCCTTTATTTATCAAGATTTGAGTGGGAGTGAGAAATAACCTCATCAACGTTAACCGCATCAGCCACCTCTCCCTGCCCATTATTTTTAACGTAAATTAAATATTCAATATTGCCCTCGGGGCCTTTTATTGGTGAAAAATCCAATCCCAAAACCGAAAGAGAATTGTTTTTCATTACCTCTAAAATTTTATATACTACCTCTTTATGTATTTCGGGCTCCCTAACAACACCGTTTTTGCCAACCTTTTCCTTGCCCGCCTCAAACTGCGGTTTAATAAGGCAAACCGCCTCTGCCCCATCTTCCATTAAAGGAACGAGGGCAGGAATAATAATAGAAAGTGAAATAAAAGAAACGTCTACAGACGCAAATTGAAGTTTATCGGGAATTTGCTCGCTTGTGCAGTAGCGAAAGTTTGTCCTTTCAAGGTTTACAACACGCTCATCACTTCTTAGTTTCCAGGCAAGTTGACCGTAGCCGACATCTATTGCATAGACCTTACTTGCTCCGTTTTGAAGCATACAGTCGGTGAAACCGCCTGTCGAAGCGCCAATGTCGGCACAAATTTTTCCCTTTAAATAAATAGGAAAATTTTGCATTGCCTTTTCAAGCTTTAGTCCTCCTCGGCTAACGTATTTTAAGGGGTTATCCCTAACCTCTACTTTGTCGCCTTCTTTAATAATTAAACCTGCTTTATCGGCCTTTTGGTTATTGACGTAAACAACACCTGCCATAATAAGCGCCTTTGCTTTTTCTCTACTTTCTGCAAAACCACCTGCAAAAACAAAGCTATCTAAGCGTACTTTTTCTTTAGCCATTATTTAAGTTCCTTTATAATTTCATAAATTGATTCGCTATCCAGCTTATATTTTTTAAGCTGTGCTTCTACCTTTGCGTGGGGCACAAATTCACCATCTACGGCAAAAACCTGAATATTACCTTTATAACCTAATAGGTGCAGTACACTCAAAATGGTTTCGTTAATACCACCAGATTTCATACCCTCTTCAAAAATTACTACATTTTTAAAGCCAAGAAGTGTTTTTAGTGTATCATCAGATATGGGAAAAATTTTATTTAGCTTTAAAATCGCAACTTTTTTTCTGTCATTTTTTAGTTTTAGATAAGCATCAGCCGCATTTGCAAATACCCTGCCAAATGTTACAATAACAGTCTTAGCTGTACAATCACCGTAGAAGGTGTAATCGTCCTCACTTGAAGTAAAGTCATCCGGGAGCTTTGGTTCAACACCTCGGGGATAACGAATAGCTGTAGGACCATTAGAGTTACTTATTGTATCACTTAGCGTTCTTCTGAGCTCTAAATACGTGCAAGGTGAATAAATTTTTATATTGGGTATTGTCTTTAAAAAACTAATATCAAACAGTCCGTGATGGGTTTCACCGTCATCCCCAACAAAACCCGCCCTGTCTACACAAAGGGTTATGGGAAGATTTGCAATAGCAGCATCGTGAATTATCTGATCGTATGCCCTTTGCAAAAAGGTGGAATATACCGCAAAAACGGGGTGCATACCGCCTGCTGCAAGACCTGCATTAAAGGTAACTGCGTGCTGCTCCGCAATTCCTACGTCAAAAAAGCGATTTCTATATTTTTGTGAAAACTCATAAAGTCCCGTACCCATTGTCATAGCGGCGGTGGTAACGCAAAGTTTTTTGTCCTTCGCGGCTATTTTTACCAGCTCATCACCAACACAGGCGGAATAGTCGGCCTTCACATTACTAGAAATACCGTTTTCCTTATCAAATGCCGAAACGCCATGGTACATTTTAGGTGAATTTTCAGCAGGTGTGTACCCTTTACCCTTTGTGGTAAGTACGTGCACTAAAACGGGGCGCTTTTGCTCCTTAGCAGTTGACAAAATTTGTTCTAAGCGCTTTAAGTCGTGGCCGTCTACGGGACCAAGATATAAAAAGCCCATATCTTCAAAAATATTACTATGATAAATAGCGTTTTTAAGCATAGTTTTTGAACGGAGTAAATTATGGTTAATCCATTTACCAACAAGCGGGATAAGAGAAATAAGTTTTTCAAGTCTATGCTTAAAGCGGTGATAACCGGGCCTTGAACGAATAATAGAAAGATATCTGGCAAAGGCACCAACATTATGAGAAATAGAAATTTTATTATCATTAAGTACAACAATAAGGGATGCGTTTTTTCTGGCACCCGCGTTATTAAGACCTTCAAAGGCCATACCGCCGGTCATGGCACCGTCGCCTACTACCGAAATAACGTAGGGTGTTTCTTCTTTGGTAAGAGAAAGCGCCTTATAAATACCCAGAGCGGAAGAAATAGCGGTACTGCTATGTCCTGTAACAACGGGATCAAACTCACTTTCGTCGGGGCGCATAAAGCCCGAAATGCCACCCTCAGTTCGAAGGGTCGAAAACCTATCTAACCTACCCGAAAGGAGCTTATGGGTATAGCACTGATGGCCAACGTCAAAAATAAGCTTGTCCTTCGGAAAATTAAAGGCCTTATATAAAGCTACAGTTAACTCAACCGTACCTAAATTTGAGGCAAGATGTCCTCCATTATTAGCTACAGTATCAATAAGTACCTGCCTAATCTCATCGCAAAGAGAAGTTAGTTCCTGTGCGTTTAACTTGTCAATATCTTCTTTAGTTTTAATTGTGCTTAAAATCTTTTTATCCAACATTAACAGTCCTTTTAGAATTTAATGGTTTCTATAAACCAAATACTCGGCCAGTTCCTTTAAAGTATTTGCCTTATCACCGAAAGTATTAAGCGCCGAAATTGCGGCGTTTGTATATGCTTTTACATCCTGCTCTGCCTTTTCGAGCCCCACAATAGATACGTAGGTGGCTTTTTCATTCTTATCATCACTGCCTATGGGTTTGCCGAGCAGATTAATATCTCCTACAATATCTAAAATGTCGTCCCTTATTTGAAAAGCAATTCCCAAATTTTCGGCATAAACTTTAGCGGCAGAAATTTCTTTATCCTTACCGCCTGCCAAAATTGTGCCGATTACTGCGGCGGCAAGTAGCAATTTGCCTGTTTTTTTGGAGTACATTTCAAGGACAGTTTCCTTTGCTTGGGCTTTATTTTCACCCTCTAGGTCAATAACCTGACCGCCAATCATACCATCCTTACCTGCACAGTTTGCAAGGAAGCTTATAGCTCTAACTACCCTATCTGCAGAAATATCTTTAGTGTTTGCCGCAGTTTCAAAAGCGTAGGTTAAAAGTCCGTCGCCCGCAAGCAAGGCAATATCTTCGCCGAAAGCTTTATGGCAAGAAGGCTTTCCTCTTCTGAAATCATCATTATCCATTGATGGCAAATCGTCGTGGATGAGTGAATAAACGTGTATCATTTCAAGCGCGGCGGCAAAGTTAAAATATGCATTGTCTTCCTTTCCGCACATTTTATAAAACTCGCTTAAAATAAATGGGCGAAGTCTTTTTCCACCATCTAAATAACTATACTGCATTGCGCTATATAAGCTTTCGAAATTATTGTCATTGTGCTCAAACAACTTTTTAGCATTATCCTCAAAAAAGGCGGCGAATTCTTTTAGCTTTGTATTCATTGCACCACCTCAATTTTTTGTTTTGCCTCAGATAGAGTTTGGGTGCATTCATCGGCAAGTTTTTTACCTTCGTCAAATAGTTTAATAGCATCCTCTAAGGAGCATTCGCCCTTTTCAAGAACACGGGATATTTCTTCAAGTCTTGTAAGTTTATCTGAAAATTTTTGTTCTGACATATTCAGTCCTCCAAAATACTTTGTACAGTACATTCTAAGCTACCCTTTGCCAGTTTTAGGTTGAGGCTGTCGCCAATTTTAATATCATCGGTAGTTTTTACGATAGTTCCATCCTTATATGCGACCGAAAATCCTCTCTCAAAGGTTTTCGTGGGGCCTAGTGCCTCAAACTTAGAAGTCAAAAATCCAAGCAGTAATTCTTTCTCGTTTATAAAAAGTTTATATGTGCTTTCAAGTCTGATAAGCGCCTTATCAAGACGTAACTCGAAGGGAGCAAAAAGTTTATCGGGATAGCGGAATGCCGGCTTTGATAAAACCATCTCTACCCTATTATTTAAAGCCAAAAGCAAATTCTCGGTATCACTTTTGCATTTTTGTTTTAAAACTGAAATACGATTTAAAATTTCTTCCTTTGACGGAAAAACCACTTCGGCCGCTGCCGATGGTGTCGGTGCTCTAAAATCTGCAACATAGTCACTAATTGAAAAATCAACCTCATGCCCTACCGCCGACACAATAGGAATGGGAGATGCGGCAATGGTTATTGCAAGCATTTCATCATTAAAATAGGATAAATCTTCGGCGCTACCGCCTCCCCTGCCAATAATTAAAACGTCCAAATCTGTTCTTTTATATGCTTTTTCAAGTGCTTCAATTAAACTTTTCGGTGCAGAAATACCCTGCACCAAGGCGGGAAACAAAACGATTTGAGTCAGCGGAAATCTACGTGCTGAAACATTTAAGATATCACTTATTGCGGCACCCGTTTCGGAGGTAATTACACCTACCTTTTGTGGAAATACAGGTAATTTTCTTTTTCTTTCTACGGCGAAAAGTCCCTCTGCTTCGAGTTTAGCCTTAATGCGCTCAAATTCCAAAGCAAGGTCGCCCTTACCAAAGGGCAACATACTCTCTGCATAAAACTGAAACTGTCCATCCCTCTCGTAAAGAGAAACATAGCCCTTTAAAGCCACCATCATACCATCGGCAGGAAGAAAATTTATTCTTAATGCATTGGCTCTGAACATTACAACCCTAACCGATGCCTCCGAATCCTTTAAAACAAAATAAAGGTGTCCGCTGCTGTAGTGATTTTTAAAGTTAGAAATTTCTCCAACCAAGGTTACGGCAGAAAGATTAACGTCGCCCTCAAGCAACGATTTAACATACATATTAAGTTGTCTTACGCTTAAGCTTGTGGGCTCCATAATTTATTTCTCCATTTTTAGTTTACCAAGTAGTGCTATACCAACTGCGTTATCACCCGAAAGTTCTACCGATGCAAAATTTGCGGGCAAAAATTTAAAGATTTCTGCCTTAAAATATTCATTAGCAACAACACCGCCCGAAAAAACAAACTCTAAATCAGAGTACTCCTTAGAAAATTTAAGTGCCATTTGCAAAACACTTTGTGTAACGTACTGAAGGGCCGTTGCCGCTATATCTTCAGAGCTATTACCCTCTTTAAATAACCTCTCACAAATATTTTGTACTCCCGAAAGAGCAAGATCGTTTCCCTTTAAGCAAAGTTTTATAGGTTTAATTGAGGTGCCATTTAGTGCTAGTTTTTCAAGCTCTACACCGCTTGGAAAGGACAGCCCCAACATAACACCCACTCTATCTATAACCTGTCCTACGCTTATATCAAGGGTTTTTCCTATAATTTCACAGTTAAAACCGCCGAGCCCATCAGGGCTTACTAAAAGCGCTTCAGTAGTACCTCCGGAAAGATGAAAGGCAATAAACCTTTTATCTAAAAGGTCCAACCTGTTTGCTGAAAGCAAAGCTGCTGCGATATGCCCTTCTTGATGTGAAAATTCAAAAAGTGGAACGTTAAGTGCAGTAGCTAACGTTTTAGCAATAGAAACACCGGAAAGAAAACAAGGCATATAGCTACCATCGATATTCCTTGGTTTTGAAGAAACCGAAATGGCGGCAATTTTTTTGTCCCTTACACCCTCTAAAACCTCGTTTACAATAAGTGGCAACTGTTTAGTGTGCAGAAAAACCGCATCACTTTGCCTTAAGCCGCATTTGCCCTTTTCTACCTCTAAAAGTTTGCGGCTTGAAATAAAGGTATTATCACTTTTTATTGCCGCCGCAGAGCTACGGTAGTTACTGCTATCAATACCGAAATAAACCACTATTTATTACCGCTTCTTGAAATGGTGCCAAGCACGCCGTTAATATAAGCGGCATCCTTTTCGTCGGCATATTTTTTAGCAAGTTCCACCGTTTCGTTAATTGTAACGCTTTCGGGAACTTGGTCGTTGTACTTCATCTCATACACTGCAAGGCGAAGAAGAGAAAGCGTTGTCTTGGAAATACGTTTAATAGTCCAATTTTCAAGGCAAGGAGAAATAATAGAGTCAATTTCCTCTAACCTTTCGCACACGCCCTCAAAGGTGCTTTCAATATAGTCTGTAATTTCAAAATCGCGAATTTCCTTAGCAAGCTCTAAAATATCCTTAGATGCTTCATCGCGAAAAGCTTTTTCAAAAACAAGACAGAATGCTTGTTCCCTTTCAACTGTTCTTTTCATAGTGCCACCACCAATAAATATAATTATTTATTATAATATTACTATATTTACATTTTATTTTCAAGGGCTAAATGCATATTTATGCAAAAATGCACAAAAAATAGCCCCCATTATGGGGGCTGTAAGCTTTATTAATCTCCATTTGGGAATGGGAACTGGTCTTTATTATAATTTTCGCCGTTTGAATTTCCACCTTCCGGAAGCGAAGAGGTTGTTGATTTATTATAGTTGGAACCGCCGCCATCCTCTAATAGGACTGCGGTAACGTCGAAATAAAGCTTGCGCTTAGTGGAATATACAGTAAGAATCAGCTTATCTCCTGCTTGCTTGCTTTCAATTTCATCCAACATAATCGAGGAAGCGATAATATCTTTTCCGCCAACCTTTGTTATTATATCACCAACCTTAGCGTCGGTGCCGTAAAGCGGACTTGATTCATCAATAGTTTCAATTTTAAGGCCTGCGGGAGAGCCACTGATTTCGGCAGTCAGCGCATCAATTTCGATGTAAGAAATACCAAGCTTTGCCCTGCCCTTAACGTACTTATGCTCAATTAAAAGCTCGACGTTTTTCTTCATAATTGTTGTAGGAATTGCAAAGCCAATACCCTCATACTCATCGCCGACAATTTTAGCCGAAGTAATACCGATTACCTGACCGTAAACGTTACAAAGTGCACCACCGGAACTACCTGGATTTATGGCTGTATTTGTTTGAATATAATTGCCTGAATAGGTGCTTGTAATGGCCACTCTGCGGCTTTTATCAGAAACAACTCCGTCAGAAGCAATAGAGTCCTCGGTAGCACCATTTGGTCTGCCAACTGCAATAACGGTTTCTCCGACAAAAAGCTCGTTGGAATTGCCGAAAATAGCAGGAGTTAGGCTGCCTGGATTTTCAATTTTAAGCACCGCTAAATCGCTTCTTGTATCACCCGCAATAAACTTTGCAGAATACATAGTTCCGTCGCTTGTATAAACCTTAAACTTAGGGTCTTTTACGCCCGAATAAATATGGTCGTTAGTTACCACGTAACCATCTTTAGAATAGATAACGCCGGAAGCCGTACTGGCTATTCCGGTAGAGTTGTAAACGTAAATACCAACAACGCTTTTATCAACAAGCGCAAAGACCTGAGAAACACTAAGCGCATTGTCGTTTGAGGGTCTGTTGGCCAGGTCAACGTCGGGGGTTGGGAGCTTGGGACCAATATTATTTCCCATAATATAACCCACCGTCATAAAGATACTTGCCACCATTAAAAACGCAAGTATTAAAGCAAAAACTCTGGTGCCCTTACTAGCCTTTTTACGATTTGTTGGAGTGTATCTATTTTGCTCAATTTGCGGCATAATGGGCGGCATTGCCTCATCAAAAAAATCAGTGACTGTTGCTGTGGAATTTTCATTTGCCGAAGAGTCCTCACTCACTGTTTTAACTATTTCCGGGTCGAGCTCAAGCTCCTCCTCAACGGCCGATTTTTCTATAATATTAGTAACTTCGGTCGAAGGAAAATTTTCTTCAAGATTGTCATTCAAATTTTCGTTTTTATTATTATCGTTCATATTGACCTCCGAGAAAAAATGTTAGTTTTCGAGCAAATTAACTTCAAATTCGGTAAACTTATTTTCAAGACTTCTGACCAAAATTTTACCGCCATGAATAGAAACAATTGTACTTGCAATATAAAGCCCAAGCCCCATACTATCCTTTTCCATCGAACGGGAGCGATCGGTCTTATAAAATCTATCAAAAACAAAAGGTAAATCCTCCTTTTTGATTCCTGTGCCCGTATTGTTTATAATAAATTTAACAAATCCGCCGTCTTTTTGCACCGAAAATGTGATTTTTCCACCTTCATTTGTGAATTTAACGGCATTATCAACAAGATTATAAATAACCTGAAAAATTAAATCTTTATCAGCATTTAAACATATTTGCTCTATACTGTCAAGACCTAGGATTTCAAGCTTTTTGCTTTCTATTCGGCTTTCAAAAGAAACAACTGTCTCAAAAATTGCATCGGTAAGAGAAAACTCAGTTTTACTAATCTGCATCTCTCCCGATTCAAGCTTAGAAAGACTAAGCATTGACTGCACAAGCCGCGAAAGTCGTTTCACCTCATTAGAAATTATACCAATATAATAGCTGTGTTTTTCCTCTGGAATGGTGCCATCGAGCATACCGTCAATAAAGCCGCTGATGGATGTCATTGGAGTTTTAAGTTCGTGAGAGACATTGGCAATAAAACTTCGTCTTGTGCTTTCGGTTTGAACAAGTGAATTTATCATTTGGTTAAAAGCAACCGCAAGTTCACTAATTTCATCATTACCGGTTACAGGAATTCTTTTAGAAAAGTCGCCCCTGGCTATACTGCTAGACGCCTCAGCCATAAGACGAAGTGGTTTGGTAAAACGGTAGGAAATTATAAACTCCGCTACAAACATAACTACAAGTGGAATAATGGCTGAAATAAAGAACATCCAAAGAATTTTATTATAAAATTTTTCAATTGAGGTTGGTGATAAAAATGCAAATACATAACCGATTTTATCACCCTCGCCATTTCTGAGTGACTTTGCATGTATAAAATACGCGCTACTGAAAAAACCATCCAAATCACCGTTTTCGCTATGCTCCCCTTTTTCTAGAGAAGCTAATATGCTGTCTGGCACAAGATTTACGTTATGGTTGCAAATTCCGTAAATTTCCCAGTCATTACAACCGCAAAAATACACTTCACCAAAAATATCAGATATAAATATTTGTACGTCGGTTATTTGGCTAAAAGATTTAAAAACTTTTGGTGATTTTAGCCTATTTACATCTTTAACATCCAAGACCTTTGTAAATTCAACAACCGAATCACAAGTACCCTTAAGCGCAACAAGCTTATCGTTTCTCAGATACGAGCTCACAAAAAATGAAAGTATTATGGTTATAAGCGTTATACTGGCTATAATTATTAGTGTTGTAGTAAGAAAAAATTTTTTAAAAAATTTATGATTCATATTTAATTATTTAACTTCAAACTTATAGCCTACACCCCAAACGGTTTTAAGCGACCACTCTTCAGAAACACCCTCAAGTTTTTCACGAAGTCTCTTAACATGTACATCAACCGTTCTAGAATCGCCATAATATTCAAAGCCCCACACCTCATCTAAAAGTTGGTTTCTGGTAAAGACTCTATTAGGATTTTTTGCCAAATGGTAAATAAGTTCAAGTTCTTTTGGTGGAGTATCAATAGCTTTAGAATCAACCGTAAGTACGTAATTGGTAAGGTTAATTTCAAGCTTATCAAAGGATACAATTTTACTTTCTTCTTCGTTAATATGTGTTCTTCGAAGCACAGCTTTAATTCGTGCCATAACCTCTTTTGTGTCAAATGGCTTGGATATGTAATCGTCCGCGCCAAGTTCTAAACCCAAAATTTTATCAAATGTTTCCCCTTTTGCAGTAAGCATAATCATGGGTACGTCCGAGCTTTTTCTAATTTCTCTGCAAACCTGCCAGCCGTCCAGCTTCGGCAGCATTATATCTAAAAGTATAAGGTTTGGGGTATCCCCCAAGGCAGATTTCACCGCCGCCTCGCCATCATTTACAACAAGTGCCTCATACCCTTCTTTTTCTATGTAAAGTCTAAGCAGTTCGCAAATATTGTGGTCATCATCCACAATCAAAATTTTAGTTTTATCCATAAAATTTTAACCTCCAAAGTTATTGCGAATTTCCGTACTCTATAATATAATTTAACATACATTTCGCTGACAAGTATTAAATGTTTGTAAATATTTATTTATAATTTTATCACAAATTATTTAAAAAATAAAGTTAAATTATGATTTTTTAAAAAAGTTAAAAATAACTCTTCTCTTTTTGGGGAAAATTTGGTATAATATTATGATGAATTGGCGGTGAGTATTTTTTATGGAAATAAAAATCAATAATTTTAATATAAATTACACCGATAACGGCCAAGGTGTTCCTGTTTTACTGCTACACGGCTGGGGCAGTTCTCTTAACACATGGTGCCACGTTGTAAACAACCTTTTGGCTATTGGCGGGTTTAGGGTTGTAGCGCTTGATTTTCCCGGTTGCGGCGGTTCTTCTTTACCCGACGCTCCCCTTACCCTCTCAGACTATACTGACTTGGTTGTTAGCTTTTGCAAAGAACTTAATATTGAAAATCCTATAGTTTTTGGCCATTCTCATGGCGGAAGAGTTTTGCTCTCCCTTATTGGCGATGGACTTTTAAAGGTTAAAAAAGCCGTTATTTTTGGCGGTGCAGGCCTAAAACCCAAGAAAAGCTTTAAAACCAAAACAAAAATTGCCGCTTTTAAAACAGTTAAATTCTTTTTAACCTTGCCTATTATTAAAAACTACACCGAAGATACACTTAACAAAGCAAGGTCGCATTTTGGCTCTTCAGATTATAATAACGCTCCTGAGGTTATGCGTAAAACTCTCGTAGGCCTTGTAAGTGCTGACCTTTCGCATCTGCTGCCCAAAATTAACTGTCCTACGCTTTTAATTTGGGGAAGCAAGGATACTGCAGTTCCCCTCTACCTTGCAAAAAAAATGGAACAAACCATTCCAGATGCAGGGCTTTGTGTTTTTGAGGGTTGCGGACATTTTGCATTTTTGGAAAAACCTGTTGACACAAACATTATTATAAACTCATTTTTAAAGTAACGGGGTGATTTTTTGAACTATTTTTTAATATTTGCGCTTATAGCATTTTCTGTAGGCGGCGTTTTTTCCGCCCTCAGACAACTTCAAATGTTTCAGCAAAACTCATATTATCCAAGCAGATATTTAAAATGGCTAAAATCTTCTAAATCGCCCTACTTTTATCTTTCACTTATTTGCCTTGTTGCGGCGCTGTGTTTAGACACCGGCACCCTTTATCTGCCCATACTTGCTACCTTAGAGCTAGTGATTAGAATTATAAAATCACAAAAGGACAGAAAAAAATCTATAAAGAAGCTCGTATATACAAGCCGTGTTAAGCGACTTATCGTTACCCTTTCACTTTTTTACCTCATATGCTCCTTCGTAGCGGTATTCCCCTATATAAACGAAATAGTTCGATTTATCTTTGCAGCTATTGTTATTGTTTTTGGACATTTACCGCAAATTCCCGTTTTGCTAAGTAACCTTTTAAATAAACCCATTGAAAATACAATTTCAAACGGTTTTATTAAAGACGCTAAAAGAATTTTAAAGCAAAATAATAACCTGACCGTTATTGGTGTAACAGGAAGCTTTGGCAAGACAAGCGTTAAGTTTATGCTTAACAGACTACTCAGTGAAAAGTATAACACACTTGCCACCCCCGAAAGTTTTAATACTCCTATGGGTGTTGTAAAAACCATTAGAGAAAGCTTAACGCCCGCAACCGAAATTTTCATTGCCGAAATGGGAGCTAAAAATATTGGGGATATTAAGGAACTTTGCGACATTGTAGACCCTGACTATGGTATTATTACCGCAGTTGGTCCACAGCACCTTGAAACCTTTAAAACCATACAAAACGTAGCCAACACCAAGTTTGAGCTTGCCGATGCCTGTCTTAAAAAAGGAAACGGTAAGGTTTACGTAAACTTTGATAGCACAGATGCAAAGGAAAAGGCAGCTAGCTTAAACTCCGATAAAATTATTTCCTACGGTGACGATAACTCTTTAGCAAGGGCCGAAAAGGTTACCCAAACCGAAAAAGGCACTGAATTTACGGTTTTATACAAGGAGCACAACTTCAGCATAACAACAAAACTGCTTGGTAGGCACAACCTAATAAATTTGCTCGGCGCTATTGCCTTAGCGCTTGATTTTGGGGTTAGTGAAGCACAAATACGCTATGCCGTTTCTTCCATTAAAGCGCCACCCCACCGTTTAGAAATAAAAGGTTTTATAAATGGCGCTACACTCATTGACGATGCATACAACTCTAACCCAGTTGGTTGCTTAGAGGCGGTAAACGTTTTGGGCTCCTTTGAGGGCAAGAAGAGAATTATTGTAACCCCCGGTCTTATTGAGCTCGGTGATAAGGAATATGATTGTAACTATAATTTAGGTACCGCAGCGGCAGATAAATGTGACGCAATTATTTTAGTTGGCCAAAAGCGTTCTGTACCTATGAAGGATGCTATAGTTAAAACAGATTTTAATCAAAATAATTTATATGTAGCAGACAGCTTTTTAGATGCTATGAAAATTTTAAGAGAAATTACCGACGAAAATTCGGTTGTTTTATTTGAGAACGACCTTCCCGATAACTATGCGGGATAATATATTTAGGAGTGTTTATTATGGTTAAAGAAGGACTTATTAATTTAGCGGTGCTTTTTGGCGGCGATTCGGTAGAGCATGAGGTTTCAATAATCTCTGCTGTTCAGGCAATGAAACATTTAAACAGGGAAAAATATAACGTTATTCCCATTTACCTTGCAAAAAACAACGTTATGTACACCTCTGCACAGATGTTTGAAATTGACGCATTTAAGGATATTCCCATACTCCTTAAAAATTCTAAAGAAGTTCGTCTTTATAATGACGGAAAGTATGCTTATATTAAGTCTGATAAAAAGAATGATTTTTCGGGCAAAAAGCCCCTAAAAATAGACACTGCCCTTCCCGTTGTGCACGGTACAAACTGTGAGGACGGCACACTTCAAGGCCTTTTGGAGATGCTAAAAATACCCTATGCAGGTTGCGACGTTTGTGCTTCTGCAGTTGGTATGGATAAGTTTATCTTCAAAAGTATTCTAAAAACTGCAGGTGTTCCCGTTTTAGACGGACTTCGCTTTAATTCCAGAGAATTTGTTGAATTCGAAGAAAATATAATGAATAAAATTTCCTCTAATATTGGATTTCCGCTTATTGTAAAGCCGGTAAATTTAGGCTCCAGCATTGGTATTTCTAAGGTTAGCGACGCCAATAAATTAAAGAGCGCGCTTGAAGATGCCTTTTCCTTTGCAGAGTACGTTTTGGTTGAAAGAGCGGTTGGTAATTTAAGAGAGATTAACTGCTCCGTTTTGGGTGATGCATTAGAATGCGAAGCATCCGCCCTTGAAGAGCCGGTTATGACCGACGAAATTCTTTCCTACGGCGACAAATATTTAAGCAAAAACAGCTCAGGCAAGGGTATGTCATCCTTAAAGCGTAAACTCCCCGCCGATCTGCCGGCCGACATTGCTGAGATGATTAAGGAATACGCTTGCCGCACCTTTAAGGCAATTAATGGCCACGGTGTTGCAAGAATTGACTTCTTAATGGATAATGCCACAAAGGAAGTATTCGTTAACGAAATCAACACCATCCCCGGTTCCCTTTCCTTCTACCTTTGGGAGGCAACCGGTATAAAATACACCGAGCTTTTGGATAGACTTGTTGCTCTTTCCTTTAAGCGCGAGCGCGCAAGACAAAATCTTAAGTTCGATATTGAAACTAACATTTTATCACAGTGCGGCGCTCTTGGAAGCAAGGCTTCTAAAACCGGTAAACTTTAATTTTGGGGTGAAAATAGCTTGACAAAGCTACTTATTAAGCTGTTTGTTAAAGATTTAGACAACATATCTGACACAAAGGTTAGAAGCAAATGTATAACCTTGGGCAGCATTGTTGGAATTTTTTCAAACATACTTCTTTTTATAGTAAAATTCTTAATAGGCATAATTTCCGGCAGTGTTTCCATCACTGCCGATGCTTTTAATAACCTTTCGGACATTGGCTCCAGCGTTGTAACGGCGCTTGGATACAAGCTTTCCGAAAAGCCCGCAGATAAAGAGCATCCATTTGGTCATGGACGGCTTGAATATATGTCGGGTCTTGTGGTTGCAATTTTAATAATTTTGGTAGGCGTTGAGCTAATTAAAAGCTCTTTTTCTAAAATTATAAATCCCGTACTTCCCACAATAAACCTAGTTACAATAATTGTTCTCTCCATTTCGGTTATTGTGAAATTTTGGCTATTTCTATTTAATAAAAAGGTTGGCAAAATTGCAGATTCAACCGCACTTGTGGCAACAGCCAGAGATAGTGTGAATGATGCTTTTTCTACCCTTGCAGTTTTAATATCGGCACTCATTTGCTATTTCACAAACCTAAATATCGACGCATACATAGGCCTTGCTGTAGCACTGTTCATCCTTTATTCAGGCATTAATACCATCAAAGAAACAGTCGACCCTTTGCTCGGCACTCCCCCCGCAAGGGAAACTATTGAGCGTCTTGAAAAAATAATAAAAGAATTTGACGACTCATTTTTAGACATTCACGACCTTATTGTTCACAACTATGGTCCCGGCCGCTCCTTTGCATCTGTGCATGTAGAAGTGCCGTCTGACATCGACATTATTAAATGCCACGAGAAAATAGATGCTTGCGAAAAAAAGCTGGAAGAAGAGCTTAAAATGAACGTTGTTATTCATATGGACCCCATTGAAATTAATGACGAATTTACAAATAACGCCAAAGAAATGGTAAAGATGGTTGTTCTTAAAATAAATCCCGCCCTTGCCATTCACGATTTTAGAATGGTGAACGGTGAAAACCAGATAAACCTTATTTTCGACCTTGTTGTTCCAACAGATATTAAGCAAACAGACGCAAAACTCAAAGAAGAAATAAGACTTAGCTGTAAGGAAATTGACCCTAGATTTGAAACAGTTATTAAAATAGATAAACATTATTTGTAAAAGTAGGTTTTAATATGCTTGATGTTTTGATTGTTGGTGGTGGCGCTTCGGGGCTTGCCATATCATCTATGCTAAAAAAACATAACAAAAGTTTAAAGGTTACTGTTGCCGAAAAGATGGATAGAGTTGGTAAAAAGCTTGCCATTACAGGTAACGGTAGGTGTAATATTACCAATTTAAGTCAAAACGTAAGCAATTACCATTCAAATAGCCTATCTCAAGCGCTTGAGATATTAGATAATTTTTCGCTCGATGAAACAGAAAAGTTCTTTTCTTCTTTAGGTCTTTCATTTACTGCCGAAAACACAAAAATTTATCCTCTTTCCTTTCAGGCCGCTTCGGTGGTGGACATTTTACGTTTTAGCGCCGCAAAATTTGGTGTCAACATTTTAACCGATACTAAAATTTGTTCACTCAAAAAAGAAAACGACTATTTTCTTGCTACCACAAACCATAACAATACTATTACATCAAAATGCGTTGTTGTAGCTACAGGCGGTCTTGCGGGTGGCAGTCGCCTTGGCTCAGACGGCGACGGATATAACCTTTTAAAAAGCTTTGGGCACTGCATTTTGCCCCAAAGTCCTGTTATTGTGCAGGTAAAAACAGACAACACCTATACAAGGCAGTTAAAAGGTATTAAGGTAACAGCGGGAGTTAACGTAAATAAAAACGGTAAAGTTTTTTCCGATTTTGGCGAAGTACTGTTTTGCGATTACGGTCTTTCGGGACCGCCGATATTACAGCTTTCCCGCCACTGCACAAAGGGTGCTAATCTTTCCCTTGATTTGCTGCCCGATTATAGCGAAAAGGATATAACTGAAGCACTTATAAAAAGAAAAGATATTTTGTCCCACATTCCCCTTGCAGATTTTTTTGCTGGACTAATAAATAAAAAACTCGGACTAACACTTTTAAAGGTATGTAACATTAGCCAAAACCGCTTTACCGAAACGCTGACTAACAGTGAGATTTCTTCCCTTTCAAAATGTATAAAAGAATTTAAATTTGAAGTTTTCGGAAATACGGGCTTTGCTAATGCACAGGCAACAAGCGGCGGCGCTGACCTCAATGATTTCGATAACACACTGATGTCTAAAAAATGTAGCGGTCTTTTCGCTTCGGGCGAGGTTTTAGACCTTGACGGCGACTGCGGCGGTTACAACCTACAGTGGGCCTGGAGCAGTGCTGCGGCCGTTACGCATGGCATTTTAAAACTAATGGGTGAACAAAAATGATAAAGCTTCAAAACGTTTTAGTTTTAGCAGAAAATGTTCCCTTTGACGCTAAAGCTTTAATTGCTAAAAGGTTAAATTTATCCTTTGAAAAAATAAAATCTGCAGAAATTATCAGGCGGTCGCTTGATGTTAGAAAAAAATACTCACCCTATTTTTGCTATACCTTTTTGGTGGATTTTTTTGATAAAAAGGATGAAAAATTTATTCTTAAAACTCAAAAATCCGCACTTCCCTACGAAGAAGAAGAATATAAATTTTTAAAGTCCCAAAAAACTCCAAAAAATAGGCCTATAATTATAGGTAGCGGTCCTGCCGGGCTTTTTGCAGCAATTACTTTTATAAAAGCAGGTCTTTCTCCCCTTATAATTGAACGCGGTAAGTCGGTTGACGACCGTATTTTGGATATTGAAATTTTTAGAAATGGCGGTAAGCTACTGCCACACTCCAACGTTCAGTTTGGTGAGGGCGGTGCCGGAACCTTTTCGGACGGAAAACTAAATACAGGAATCAAAGATATTAGAATAAATACCGTTTTAAAGCTTTTTGCCGAGTTTGGCGCCGACCCCGATATTTTAATAAATGCAAAACCGCATATTGGCACCGATGTTTTGCAACTTGTTGTTAAAAATATGCGAAACTTTATTAGCGAAAACGGCGGCGAATATATGTTTGAAACAACCTTTAAGCGCCCCGTAACCACAAACAATAAACTCAAAGCGATTGTTTGTGAAAGAGATGGAGCGGAGTTTTCTATAGACTGCGATCACCTTATTTTAGCCATTGGAAACGCCGCCAGAGATACCTTTAGAGTTCTTTATGAGAATCGTTTAGATATGGCGGCAAAGCCCTTTGCGGTAGGCGTTAGAATTGAACATTTACAAGAAAACTTAAATCTTACTCAGTATGGTGAAGATTATCCAACCGCACTTCCTCCATGCGAATATAAGCTCGCCGTTCACACCGAAAGCGGCAGAGGTGTTTACACCTTTTG
>JAZQSV010000024.1:0-3178 GCA_045630265.1 Acutalibacteraceae bacterium | reverse complement strand
TATCCAACCGTTTCGTCAACAAAATCAGTTGCAATATCATGGGCGTGTCTAAAGCCCATATCAAAAAGGTGGGCTATCGCTTTGGAGTTGTAGTCGGTGTTAAAGTCACCAACCAATACAAGTGGACAGTTATATTTATTTCTGAATTCCTTCATTTTTTCAGCTAAAAGTCCCACCTGATATTCTCTTGCTTCATCGGAATAGGGTTGAGTGCAAACATCATCCCCTAAGAAACCGCTGGAGGTAGTAAGAGTGTTTTTGGTAGAAGCTTTCCACCAAAGGTGGGTGGTGCCAAAAACAAATATTTTTCCGCTTGCTTTTTCGCGAAAAACACCTATGTTGTAGGCCTTGGATTTAGAATCGTTGAAAATACCTTCGTACTGTTCAATGGTTTCGGGATATGTGAGAAATTGTGAGTCTAGAAGCTCAAACTTGTCAGCTCTGTAAAGAATGGGGGTGTATCTGCCCCAAATAAGGGTGTATTCAAGACCTGCCTCGTGGGCACGCTCCTTAATAAGGTCGGCCATTAAAGCGGAAAACTCCTGTCCGCCTATAATATCAGGCAGGGTATCAATATAGGTTTGCACCAAACCGCCAACGCGGTTTGCGGCGGAACAGTTTTCACCCTTCTCGACCCAAGCGGGTTGATTGTTATCGCAGTTCCAAACGTTGTGGGACATAAGACGAATGGTAGACATAATTTATCTCCTTAAAACTATTTACTGTATTTTTCTACAAACCGGATAATGGGGGTGTTATCCTCAAGACCGTGAGGATGGTGGCCGCAACCCTTTTTGCCGTAGGTTTCGATAATTCCGCCATTTTCGCGATAGTATTTTTCTAAAATAGAGCCGTTTTCTTCGTAGGGCACAATCTCATCGCTATCGCCGTACACCATAACAACGGGAATGTTGTTTTCGTGCAAAATATGTATTTTGTCCATTGGGTGCTCTCTGTAGCAGATAAGCTCGGAAAGGGTCATACCCGTAACCTCGGTGAACTCGGGCCAAAGAATGTCTTTCGCTTTGCCAATACCTGCAGGGCAGGAAAGCAGGTTCATAACCGGCGCATCAATATATAGCGCAGAAACGCATTCGGGATATTTTGCTGTAAATTTAGTAGCAATCATACCGCCGCAGCTAAGACCTACTGGAACACATTTTTCATAAAGACCAAACTCTGCAGTTATGTATGTAACAAAGCGTTTTCGAAGGTCAAGGTCGCTTTCAATACACCAACGAGTGGTGTTGGTTAAAAAGGCAAGGTGCCAACCCCTTTTAAGCATATCAAGCTCAAAGTTTGGAAAATCCAAAAAATACTCGGTTTTTAAAAGCCAGTTTTTGTTTTCGTTTGCTTTTTCAGGGAAAACAAGAATGGCCTCGTGTCCTTCAAAGTCGAAGGTAATGCGTTTAAAACCGTAATATGTTGATTCTGTCATTTTTAAAACCACCTTAATATTATTTTTATTCTCATATTTTACGATCTATTGTAAAAAGCAAGTGCATTTTTTATAAAATTTAATTTTCTAGAATTTATAAATAATCCTTTATGAATCTACCGTCAAAAAGTAGGTAGGTGTACTCAAACCCAACCTCTTTTAAAATATCTTTTGCCTTGTCAAAGCTGTGAGAAATAGTGTCTGCATGGTGACTGTCAGAGGAAAGAATTATTTTAGCATTCTTTTCTTTTAAGACTCTCAGTAAGTTGGTGGCAGGGTAGGGTGAGGTTCTGTATCCGCGGGATATTGCACCTGTATTTATCTCGAAAAAGCAGTCATACTCGGCTGCCAGTGCTATATACCTTTCGGCCAGTTTGTTATATTCCTCATTACCTAAAAGCGGATAATCCAAAACCTCATCAAATTTGGTTATAAGGTCAAAGTGGCCTATAATGTCAGGACGCCGCTTGTCTATATATTCGCAAAATGTTTTGTAGTAGCTGTCGGCCAGTTTAACAGGGTCGTTCCCAAAAAGCTCTAAACATTTTTTAAAGCCGTCAACACTAATATCAATAGGATAATATTCTTCGTTTTTTATAAAATAGTGGCAGGAGCCAATTATGTAGTCAAAATTCTCTCGGCAAACGGGCCATCCCGCTTCCTCCTCGGCCCCTAAATATATCTGAATTTTGTTCTTGTATTTATCCTTTAAACGCTTTATCTCGGCTATGTAACCGTCGGTATCTCGCATGCAGTAGCTTTGGTCGAAATCCAGGTATGCGTGCCCCGAAAAGCCAATTGAACAAAACCCTTTTTCTATTGCCGATAAAACCACATTTTCAGGTGTACTTTTGCCGTCGCAAAAAGTGGAATGTGTGTGCAAATTGCTTAACATAAAAAGTAAGCCTCTTTCATTTAAAATCACAACACAATTATATCATAAGTGGAAGGCAAGTCAAGTCTATATGCATAAAAATATATGTTTTAAAGAAAAAAATATACATTGCTGAGGACGAAATGAGATAAAAAATTAGTAAGTCCGAGACCTTTTTTGCGTGGGACGATTTTTTGCTGTTATAATACAAAAAAACTTTTAAAAACCACTTGACACACTTGTGGTTTTGTGGTATTATAATTGGGCGCTGTAAAAATGCTGGTGTAGCTCAGTCGGTAGAGCAGCTGATTTGTAATCAGCAGGTCGGGGGTTCAAGTCCGTCCACCAGCTCCATCTTTAAGCTTTAGTCTAAAACGGACTTGGTACTTTAGAGGGTGAGCAAATTTAATATGGGAGTGTTCCCGAGTGGCCAAAGGGGGCAGACTGTAAATCTGTTGTCTTCGACTTCGGTGGTTCGAATCCACCCGCTCCCACCAAACAAAAAAACCGACCAATAGGTCGGTTTTTTGTTTTGTGGCTGAAAGGGTGAGATGAGAACCACCGAAGGTGGTGTACGTCGAAGCAGCCCAAAAACCGCGATAGGTTTTTGGGACTGTGTAGTCTCGAGCAACGCCGATTTTTCGCAACCACTCGGAGTGGTCGAAAAATCAAGGGGTGCAGAGTATCCACCCGCTCCCACCAAGAAAAAGACGATTGCTTTCGCAATCTTCTTTTTCAGTTATATTTGCCTTATGGCAGGTGCTATTGCTTTAAGGTGGTTTTAAATAGGCAAAATAATACAGTCGTTGCACAAGACATACCTTTATGTTATAATCTTTACAGAGGTGATTCTAGTGCAACATTAT
>JAZQSV010000023.1:0-6421 GCA_045630265.1 Acutalibacteraceae bacterium | reverse complement strand
CGACTTTAAATTCTTGCAAAAAAGGGTGATTTCTACTTTATTTTTAAAAAGTTTTATGGTAAAATTATAAATTAGAGTAGTATATGGTTTTAGAAATAAGAAAAAGGTGTTTATGGAATAGGGGCTGATGTGCGTAATGTCATTTGAAAATATTAAAAATAAATTGGGATTTGGATGTATGCGCCTTAAAATGACAGACGGCGAGGTAGATTATAACGAGTTCAGCCGTATGATAGATGCCTTTATAGAGGCAGGGTTTAACTATTTTGATACCGCCCACGGTTATATTGACGGAAAAAGCGAAATTGCAATACGGGAATGCCTTGTAAAAAGATATAAGCGCGAGGATTACGTTTTGGCTGATAAAATATCCCCTTGGTTTTTTGAAACTGAGGAGGATATTGTACCTCTTTTTGAAAGCCAACTAAAAGCGTGTGGAGTGGAATATTTCGATTTTTATCTGTTCCACTGTATGACAAGAAATTACTATCAAAAGCATAAAAACTGCAACAGCTTTGAGATAATAAAGAAATTAAAAGAAGAGGGTAAAATAAAGCATATTGCAATGTCCTTTCACGATACGGCAGACGTGCTTGATATGATACTGACCGAGCAACCCTATATAGAGGCGGTGCAGCTTCAAATAAACTATTTGGATTTTGACGACCCCGGTATACAAAGCAAGGCCTGTTATGACGTGGCCGTAAAGCACGGCAAAAAGGTAATTGTTATGGAGCCGGTAAAGGGCGGCTATCTTGCAAATTTGCCTGATAAAGCGGCCGAGGTTTTTGATAAGCTTGGTGGCGGCAGTTATGCCTCATACGCTCTGCGCTATGCCGCAAGCTACAGTGAGGTTTTTATGGTACTGTCGGGAATGGGCAGTATGGAAATGATGCAGGACAATATAAACACTTTTACTAATATGGTTCCCTTTAGTAAAGAGGAGTATAAAGCTACAGACCGTGCGCGTGAAATTATACGTGAAGTAAGTCAAATCCCCTGCACAGGGTGTAGCTATTGCACTGATGTTTGTCCCAAAAATATACCTATTCCCAAGTTTTTTTCGGTTTATAATAGGGTGCTGGCTGCAAAGATTACAAAGGGTAGAGCGAAAGAATTATTTCCTAAAGACGCGGCAACTCCGAGCGACTGTATTAAATGTGGAAAATGTGAAAGCGCTTGCCCTCAAAAAATTGATATAAAGACGCAACTTGAAAAAATATCAAAAATATGAGGTTTTTTGTTTATGTACGATGACCTTTTAAAAGCAAAAAATATTCTGTTAGAAAAAGGGTATACCTGTGTTCTTCGTTTAGGAGAAATAGAATATCATTCAACTCTGCGCGGCGTAAAGCCACTTATAGATTTTTTAGAATCTAATCGTAATTTTAACGGTTTTTGCGCGGCTGATAGGGTGGTAGGTGCAGGAGCGGCCCATTTGTACGTTTTACTTGGCGCAAAGGCAGTGTGGGCAAAGGTGATGAGTGAAAGCGGTAAAAATATTTTGCAAAGAAATAACGTTTCTGTCTTTTGTGAAAATGTTGTTCCAAATATTATAAACCGTGAGGGGAATGGAACTTGCCACATTGAGGCCTCTGTAAATGGTATAACCGATTCAAAAATAGCTCTTGCAACAATTAAACTAACGCTTCAGAAGCTGACACAAAAGGACTAATGATAGTTTTATGCTCTTTTGTGTTATAATACATTTGTAGAATTTGTGCGTGTGAGGTGAGGATATGGACAAGTTTGTTTTGCACTCCAATTATAGTCCTACGGGCGACCAGCCCGAGGCAATAAAAGCCTTGACAGAGGGCGTTTTGCGTGGTGATAGGGAACAGACCCTACTAGGTGTTACAGGTAGTGGTAAAACCTTTACTATGGCTAACGTTATCGCGAATGTAAACCGTCCAACCCTAGTTCTCGCTCACAATAAGACCCTTGCCGCACAACTTTGTAGTGAGTTTAAAGAATTCTTTCCCGAAAACGCGGTGGAATATTTTGTATCCTACTACGACTACTATCAGCCCGAGGCCTATATACCCGGCACCGACACCTACATTGAAAAGGATTCGGCTATAAATGACGAAATTGATAAGCTTCGCCATTCGGCCACCTGCGCGCTCAGTGAACGAAATGACGTTATAATTGTAGCCAGCGTTTCGGCAATATATTCGCTTGGTAACCCCATTGACTACCGCAATATGATTATATCTCTCAGGCTTGGTATGGAGAAAAGCCGCGATGAGCTTATAAGGAAGCTTGTAGATTTACAGTACGAGAGAAACGATTTAAACTTTGTGCGAAACAAGTTCAGAGTAAGGGGAGATACGGTTGAAATTTTCCCTGCATATTCCCATGAAAACGCTATTCGTGTTGAGTTTTTTGGAGATGAAATTGATAGAATTACAAGTATAAACGTGCTTACGGGCGAGGTAAAGGAAGAACTTGTTCATATAGCAATTTACCCCGCAACACACTATATTGTGGCTCCCGATAAAATGGCCGACGCTTTGGCTGAAATAGAAAAGGAAATGGAGGAAAGAGTTTCCTTCTTTAACGAGCAGGGCAAGCTTATAGAAGCCCAAAGAATCCGTCAGCGTACAGAGTACGATATGGAAATGCTGCAGGAAATAGGCACCTGCAAGGGTGTTGAAAACTATTCAAGGGTGCTTTCACGCCGGCCTGCAGGAAGTGTGCCCTTTACACTTTTAGACTATTTTCCAAAGAATTTTTTACTGCTTGTAGATGAATCTCACGTTATGTTGCCGCAGGTAAGGGGAATGTACGGCGGCGATAGAGGACGCAAGGAAAACCTTGTAGATTACGGCTTTCGTTTGCCCTCCGCATTTGACAACCGCCCACTTAATTTTAATGAATTTTACGACAATATAAATCAGGCAATTTACGTTTCCGCAACACCAGGAGAGTTTGAAAAGGAACATTCCACCCAGCTTGTGGAACAGGTTATAAGACCCACGGGGCTTTTAGACCCCAAAATTTTGGTTAAACCAACCGATGGGCAGATTGATGATTTAGTTGGTGAAATAAATGTCCGTATCGCCAAAAACGAAAGGGTGCTTATAACCACGCTTACCAAAAAAATGGCAGAGGATTTAACTGAATATTTAGAGGGACTTGACATAAAGGTAAGGTATATGCATCACGACGTTGACACTATGGAACGTATGGAAATTATACGTGATTTGCGCCTTGGTGTTTCCGACGTTTTGGTGGGCATTAACCTACTGCGCGAGGGACTTGACCTGCCTGAGGTATCACTTGTTGCTATTTTAGATGCTGACAAAGAGGGCTTTTTAAGAAGTGAAACCTCCCTTATTCAAACGGTAGGACGTGCGGCAAGAAACTCTGAGGGCGTTGTTATTATGTATGCCGACAGTGTTACCGGCTCAATGGAGCGTGCCATTAGGGAAACCGAGCGCCGCCGCGAAATCCAAATGAAATATAATGAGGATAACGGCATTATACCTACTACCATAAAGAAAAACGTTCACGAAGTTATTGAAATGGGTGGAAAGGGAAAGAGTAAGGTTATTGACGGTAAGCGCTTGTCCAAGATAGACAGAGAAAATCTAATAAGGAAAATGACAACTGAAATGAAGCAGGCCGCCAAAATGCTTGAATTTGAGTATGCGGCTGAGCTTAGAGATAAAATAGAGGAGCTTAAAAAAATATAAGCTCTTTGGAGGTAATTAAATGCCGCTTGAAAAGATTTCGGTTCGCGGTGCAAGGGAGCACAATTTAAAAAATATTGATATTGATATACCAAGGGACAAGCTTGTTGTTTTTACGGGGCTTTCGGGCTCGGGCAAATCCTCCCTTGCGTTTGACACAATATATTCAGAGGGACAACGCAGGTACGTTGAGTCCCTTTCTTCCTATGCACGAATGTTTTTAGGTCAAATGGAAAAGCCCAATGTGGATAGCATAGATGGGCTTTCTCCCGCCATATCCATTGACCAGAAAACTACCTCTAAAAACCCCCGCTCAACGGTTGGTACCGTTACCGAAATTTACGATTATCTTCGCCTTTTGTATGCAAGGGTGGGTATACCGCACTGTCCTATATGCGGCCGAGAAATAAGTAGGCAGTCGGTTGACCAAATTGTTGACAGGGTTTTAGAACTTCCCGAAGGAACTAAAATTCAGATTATGTCTCCAATAGCGAGGGGCAAAAAGGGCGAATTTCAAAAGGAGCTTGAAAAGGTTAGAAAATCGGGCTTTGTAAGGGCTAGGGTAGATGGTAATCTTTATGACCTTTCGGAAGAAATTAAGCTAGATAAAAACATAAAGCATAACATTGAGGTGGTTGTGGACCGCATTGTAGTTAAGGCGGAAATTAAAGGGCGCCTTGCAGACAGTATAGAAACGGCCTCCAAGCTTTCAAATGGTATTATTTTGGTTGACGTAATAGACGGTGAGGAGCTTATTTTCTCCCAAAACTATGCCTGTCCTGACCACAGTATCAGTATGCCTGAACTTTCTCCTAGACTTTTTTCCTTCAATAATCCTTTTGGTGCCTGCCCCGACTGCACCGGTCTTGGAATTTTTATGAAGGTGGACCCCGATTTGGTTATACCTGACAAAAATAAATCCCTTATGGATGGTGCGATTAAAGGTATCGGCTGGGGCGTTAACCCATTTAATGGTGGCGACGGAGAAACTATTGCCGTTATGTACTATAAGGGTCTTGCAAGGCATTACGGTTTTGATATAAATACTCCCATTAAGGATTTGCCTAAAGAAGCATATAATGCCATTTTGTACGGCACAGGAGATACTAAAATCAAACTTTCAAGAGATAGCGCCTTTATAAGCAAAGAATATTCAGCAGTGTTTGAGGGTGTTGTCAATAATCTTGAAAGACGTTATAAGGAGACAAACAGTAGCTTTGCAAGAGCGGAAATAGAAACACTAATGGGTGAATGTGAATGTCCTACCTGTAAGGGCAAGCGTCTTCGCCCCGAGGCACTTTCCGTTACCGTTGGCGGTAAAAACATTTACGAGGTTTGCTCGCTTTCGGTTTCCGGAGCGCTTGAATTTATAAAAGATATTGAATTTACTGAAAGGGAAATGGTTATTGCAAGTGAGGTTTGCAAGGAAATTTGCAGTCGCCTTAATTTCCTAAAAAGCGTAGGGCTTTCTTACCTTACCCTTTCGCGCGCTGCGGGAACTCTTTCGGGCGGCGAAAGCCAGAGGATTCGCCTTGCTACGCAAATTGGCTCCTCGCTTATGGGAGTGCTTTATATTTTGGATGAGCCGAGCATTGGGCTTCACCAAAGGGATAATGAAAAGCTGCTTGCAACTCTTACCCATCTTCGCGATTTGGGTAATACCGTTATAGTGGTAGAGCACGATGAGGACACAATGCGTGAGGCCGACTTTTTGGTAGATATTGGGCCTGGTGCCGGTGTGCACGGTGGCAACATTGTTTGTGCTGGTACACCTAAGGAGATTATGGAATGTAAGGATTCTATTACAGGTGATTATCTTTCGGGCAGACGTAAAATTCCCGTACCAAAGGTGCGCAGAGATCACGAAAAGGGTTATTTAAAGGTTTTTGGTGCTGCTGAGAATAATTTGGATAATATAGACATTTCAATTCCTCTAGGTACCTTTGTTGCAGTAACGGGAGTTTCGGGCTCGGGAAAATCCTCCCTTGTAAACTCAATTATTTACAAAAAGCTTGCCGCCGAGCTTATGGGCGCAAAGCGCTTTGCAGGCAAGCACGAGCGATTTGAGGGAATTGAACTTTTAGATAAGGTTATTGATATAAATCAGTCCCCCATTGGCAGAACACCACGCTCCAACCCTGCAACCTATACCGGTGTGTTTAATGATATAAGAGAACTTTTTGCATCCACTAAGGATGCTAAGGCAAAGGGCTATAACGCAGGTAGGTTTTCCTTTAACGTTAAGGGCGGACGCTGTGAGGCCTGTCAGGGTGACGGAATACTGAAAATAGAAATGCACTTTTTGCCCGATGTTTACGTGCCTTGTGAGGTCTGCGGCGGTTGTAGATATAACCGTGAAACCTTGGACGTAAAGTATAAGGATAAAAATATTTTTGACGTTTTGGAAATGACGGTGGAGGAGGGTATGAACTTCTTTGCAAGTCATCCCAAAATTCATAGAAAACTTAAAACGCTTTATGAGGTAGGTCTTGGCTATATTAAAATAGGTCAGCCCGCTACAACCCTTTCCGGCGGTGAGGCGCAAAGGGTAAAACTTGCAACCGAGCTCTCAAAAAGGGCAACGGGTAAAACTATTTATATTTTGGATGAGCCGACTACGGGCCTTCACACCGCCGACGTTCATAAGCTTTTAGAGGTTTTAAATAAGCTTGTTGAGGGCGGAAATACCGTTTTGGTAATTGAGCATAATTTGGACGTTATTAAAA
>JAZQSV010000022.1:0-21711 GCA_045630265.1 Acutalibacteraceae bacterium | reverse complement strand
ATTCCGAGCCGACCTGTGGTGATGACGGTGCAAAGCACGAAAAATGTACTGTTTGCGGCACTACTAGGAATGATGGCACAATAATCCCTGCAACCGGTAAGCATGTATACCAGAACGATTGTGATGCTGACTGCAACGTTTGTGGATATGAAAGGATACCCGCAGATCACGTTTATGACAATGCTTGCGATATAGACTGTAACGTATGTGGCGAAATACGCGAAATTACCCACGCTTTTGAATGGGTAGTAGATAAAGTCGAGGACTGCGGCAACGACGGTACAAAGCACGAGAAATGTACAGTTTGCGGAGAAACAAGAAATGAAAATACTACGATCCCCGCGACCGGTAATCACTCCTATAAAAATAACTGCGATGCAGATTGTGACGTTTGCGGAGAAACAAGAACTCCCGCAGACCACGTTTATGACAATGCTTGCGATATAGACTGTAACGAGTGCGGTGAAACACGTGAAATAACCCACGATTTTGAATGGGTAGTAGATAAAGCCGAGGACTGCGGTAACGACGGTGCAAAGCACGAAAAATGTACTGTTTGCGGAGCTATCAGGAATGAGGGCACAGTAATTCCTGCAACCGGCAAGCACAACTTCACTTGGATAACCAATGTGGAGCCCACTTGTGCTGAAAACGGTACTAAATATGAAAAATGCTCTACTTGTGGTATCACTCAAAACATAGGAACAATTATCCCTGCTACAGGTGAGCACGTTTATGATAACGGATCCGACGCCGATTGCAATAATTGCGGCGCGGTTAGAGAGCTATTATCTTGGAACTACAATTCTAATGGAACTCTTACTATTTCCGGCTCGGGTGAAATTCAAAACTACGTTCTAGTTGGCGGTGTTTCTACAGCTCCTTGGTCTAAGCTTAATATTAAGAAGCTTATTATCGGTAAAGATATAACAAGAATCGGCGACTACGCTTTCTTTAAAGCAAATGTTGAAACTATTGAATTTGAAGCTTGTAGTAAGCTTACTGAAATTGGCAAAACTGCATTTGGTTATTGTGGTAGTCTTGAAAGCATAACCATCCCGGCTTTTGTTACAACAATTGGCAATTACGCATTTTACTACAATACTTCTTTAAAGACATTTAAATTTGAAGAGGGAAGTAAGCTCGATAAAATCGGTAATTCAGTTTTCTTAGGTGATACCTCTATTGAAACTGTTTTTGTACCCGGCAGTGTGACTTCAATTGGCTATAATTTATTTAGCAGTGCAAATCCCAATGCTTCTTTGCTTGTCGAGGAAAACAGTTATTCTCATAAATATGCCGTAAGCAATAAAATTAAATTTGTTGTTAGAAGCATTAATACTCCTATAGCTTCGGGACAGTGCAACGTGAACGTTTTTTGGGAACTATTGGAGGACGGCACACTACGACTCCTTGGAAATGGTGATATGCCCAATTATGCGCTTGTTGGTGGTGTTTCTACTGCTCCTTGGAATAAATACAGTATAAACAAGATTTTTGTCGGTAGAAGCATTTCTAAAATAGGAGATTACGCATTTTATAACACAGAAATAAACACAATAGAATTTGAGCAAGGCAGCGGTCTTAATGTGATTGGCAAGGCATCATTTGGTTACTGTGATAATTTGGCTTCTATTGTTCTGCCAAAGTCTTTAATAGAACTGGGCAGCTATTCCTTCTACTATTGTTTAGGCCTAAAATCTCTATCATTTGAAGACGGATGTAAACTCAAAACCATAGGAAATAGAGTATTTATGGGAGACACAGCTTTGGAAACTGTCTTTGTTCCAAGTACTGTTTCTTCAATAGGATATGGTTTATTATCTGAAGCTAATATAAATGCGCTTTTATACGTTGCCGAATTTTCATATGCACACAGTTTTGCGGAAGACGCCGGTTACAATATTGAGCTTCGCGCAGAGTATATTGTAAAGAAAAGCGGCGTTTGTTCGGATACGGTTTATTGGGAGCTTTATACCGATAATACACTTAAAATTTTAGGCGAGGGCGCAATTCCTGACTATGCTTTGAGCAGCGGTCATTCTACTGCACCTTGGGAGAAATTACACTACAAGAAAATACTTATAGGAAAGCAAATTACCAGAATAGGTGAGTTCGCTTTCTTCAAATCTGAAGCATCAATTATCGAATTTGAGGCGGGTAGCACACTTAAGACAATTGGCAAATCCGCGTTTGGTTATTCTGAGCATTTTGTGAATATTACACTTCCTGCTACGGTTACGACCATAGACAATTACGCTTTCTACTACTGTATTGCACTTAAATCTTTGGACTTTGAAGCCGGTAGTAAAATTACAACCATAGGCAATTCGGTATTTAGAGATGATTACTTGCTTGAAAGGGTTTATTTCCCTGCGGGTGTAACTTCTATCGGATATGGTATTTTCTACAATGCAAACCCTGATGTTTTAATGCAGGTTGCTGAGGGAACTTACTCATATAACTATGCAATAAATAATAATATTGGCGCTGAGGTTCGTGAGGAATTTGGTGTTTTGGCTAGTGGATATTGTAGTGAAACAGTATTTTGGGAATTTTATTCGGATGGCACACTCAAAATACTTGGAAGTGGCGATATGCCTGATTACGTTTTAAAGGGTGGTGCTTCAACAGCTCCTTGGTCAAACCTCGCAATTAAATCCATTTTTGTGGGAAAAGGCATAACTAAGGTTGGCGATTTTGCTTTCTTTAAATGCGGCGCGACTATGATAGAATTTGAGTCAGGTTCTGTGTTAAATAAAATTGGCAAGGCCACATTTGGTTATATGCCCAATCTTATAAGTGTTGTGTTACCGGCCACAGTTGAAAATATTGGTGATTATGCTTTCTATTATTGCACATCTCTAATTACGTTCGATTTTGAAGAGAATAGTTCTCTTCTTGTGGTTGGCAAAACGCTTTTCCAGGGCAATACCTCGCTCCAAAGAGTCTATTTCCCCGAAAGCATTGTTACTCTTGGGAGTTCACTATTCAACAATGCAAATCCGGGCGTTGTGATGCAGGTGGTACAGAATTCTGTGGCGCATAAATACGCATTAAATAACGGTGTGTCATTTGAACTGCGTCTGGCAAGTTCAAACTCTGGTGGAGACGGATTTACAGGGAATTATGTTATTGACACTGAAAATTAAATAGAGCAAAATTTTAAAAGCACCCATTCAAAATCTGAATGGGTGCTTAACCTTTTTATATTTTCTCTTAGGCTCTTCTATCGGGGTTGTATATTGTTACAAACTTTATTGAGTATAGGTCGCAGATTAAATAGCGGTCATTTTTTCGGTCGTACAGCACTATGTAGCTAACGCCAACTGCATATAAAATGCCACTGCGTGTTGTTAAGGCGGAATTGCCAATTAAAAACTCAACATCTACGTACTGTCCTACGTTGTCTTTTAAAATTTGTTGTATTGAGCCTTGATAGGCATCGAAGCCCATGCCGTAGGGGACTGTTATTTCGGTATTGTTTTGATTATTGTTTGAACTTGAATTGTTCATATTACTCTCCTTTTATGTGTCTGCATAATACTGTGTAGGATTATAAAAGCAGTGCTCGCCGATTCTTACTGCAAAAACTCCTACTCTTGATGGAAAATTCTGCCTACAGGTGCTGCTGAATGGGTTGAAGTACCAAAGTGCAGTACCTAGTCCATAAAGTTTGTTGCCGGCTAGCGCCCAGTCTGCAACACTAAAATGTTCGTTTTGAGGGTTCATATTGTATATATTTTGCGGATTATATCTGCCGTTAATTGTTTCGCTAACACAGTCAAATTGTCCCTTTTGATATATAACGTTTCTAAGGCTGCCACCTAGACGACTGTATTCTCCGTTGGGTACGTGTACACGGTTCATAACAACGTTTGCCACTGCCTTCATACCATTTTCGCCCTCACCACCCGCTTCGCACTGAACAAGTCGGGCCAAAAGCTCTCTGTCACTAAAAGCCACCTTTATTGCCTCCTTTATAAATCATATAGAGGTAAAAAGAGTTTTATGCATAAAAAAATCGCCCCATAACGGGGCGATTGATTTAATAATTTAGTTTATTTAGTCTTTGCTTGGAACTTCCTTGTAAAGATTAAATCTAAAAAGAAGAGTTTCGTCATCAGGGTTAGTGCAACGAATGGTTGCTTCAGAAATTTCTGCGCCCTTTAAGATGTTTGCAATACCAATAATCTGGCAGAGTTTTGATTTTAGATTTAAAATATCTCCATCTGCAGTTTCCATAAAAACGTCGCCTTTGCAGCAGTCAAGAGTTTTTATGAAATCGGGCAAATCAAGGTTGTGTAAAGTCATTTTTTGTGCCATAAATTTTCCTCCTAAAAAAGTACTTTTAAAATATTATATATTTTTTAAACTTAATTGTCAAGAAGCAGGGGATTATACGTTGAATCTAAAGAGTACAACGTCTCCGTCTTGCATTACGTATTCTTTACCTTCGCTTCTGACAAGTCCTTTCTCCTTGGCGGCTACTAAACTGCCACATTCCATCAAATCATTATATGCAACAACTTCGGCTCTTATGAAGCCACGCTCAAAGTCGGAGTGAATTTTACCTGCAGCTCCGGGTGCTTTTGTGCCCTTTGTTATGGTCCATGCTCTTACTTCGGGCTCACCTGCGGTAAGGAATGAAATAAGTCCTAAAAGGTCGTAACAGGTTTTAATGAGTCTGTCAAGACCGGATTTTTCCAGTCCTAAATCGGCAAGGAATAATTCCTTTTCTTCGGGGGATAGGGAAGAGATTTCTGCTTCCATTGATGCGCAAATAGGAAGAGTTTCAGCACCCTCACCTGCGGCAATTTCGGCAACCTTTTTGAAACGGATGTTATTTTCAATTCCGTCTTCAAAATCACTTTCGCTCATATTGCATGCGTAGATAACTGGCTTGTTAGAGAGCAGAGGCATATCTGCTAAAATTTCTTCCTCTGCTTCACTTTTTTCAATAGAACGCGCAGTCTTTCCCGATTCAAGCTCATTCATAAGTCGTTTTAAAAAGTCGACCTCAGCAGCTAAGGTTTTGTCGCCTTTAAGAGCCTTGGCACTTTTATCAAGACGGCGGGATACGATTTCCATATCCGAAAGAATAAGCTCTATGTTTATGGTTTCTATATCACGTGCGGGGTCCACTGAGCCCTCAACGTGAATAATATCATCATTTTCAAAACAGCGAACAACGTGTACAATAGCGTCAACCTCACGAATGTGGGAGAGAAATTTGTTGCCAAGGCCTTCTCCGTGTGATGCGCCTTTTACAAGACCTGCGATATCAACAAATTCAATAACAGCGGGGGTGTATTTTTTAGGATTGTACATTTTTTGGAGCTCGTCCAAACGCTCGTCGGGAACGGCAACGACGCCGACGTTGGGCTCAATGGTGCAAAAGGGGAAGTTGGCCGAGGCGGCGCCCGCATTGGTTATAGCATTAAAAAGAGTTGATTTACCAACGTTTGGTAAACCTACGATACCAAGCTTCATAAACTGGTCCTCCAAGCTCAGAAAATATTATTTTTACTAATTATACATTCTTTTAAAGTATATATCAAGTTTTTGTTGAAAGTTTTTACAAATATTTGAAAAAAAGACTTTAAATGTTAAAATATATAGTGTATAATAATATCAAATAATTATATTGGGGTAGTTTTAGATAAAAAAATATGAAGTTTTTGTTGTTTTGATACGACAAATAATTTTAAGGAGATGATTTTTTTGAAGAGTGATTATAGGGTTTCGCTTGCTAAAATTATTAAGAATTTTTCCCTTGAAACCATCCATCTGCCTGATGATCCGGAAAATATTTTTGTATCGAATGCAGAGGTAAACCGCCCCGGCCTTCAACTTGCTGGGTACTATGAGTTTTTTGATAGTGGCAGAATTCAAATTATTGGTAAAAGCGAGGATAGCTATCTCGAAGAACTGTCCAAAGAAGATTTGGCAGTTTGTTTAGATAAGTTTTTCTCTAAAAAACCGCCCATTGTTATTATTTCCCGTTCACTTCCCATAAGTGATGAAATGAAGGCGGCGGCAGAAAAATACTCTGTTCCGCTTCTTCGTACAGATGATTCTACTTCGGGCTTTTTGTCGGCCCTAATTTCATTCCTAAACGTTCAATTGGCGCCCAGAATTACAAGGCACGGTGTTTTGGTTGAGGTTTACGGTGAAGGTATACTTATTCTTGGTGAAAGCGGCGTAGGTAAGAGCGAGACTGCTATTGAGCTTGTTAAACGCGGACACCGACTAATTGCAGATGATGCTGTTGAAATCAGAAAGGTTTCTTCGAAATCCCTGGTTGGTTCTTCACCAGAAAATATTCGACATTTTATTGAGCTTCGTGGCATAGGTATTATAAATGCCAACCGTATTTTCGGCGCGGGTGCAGTTAAGCTTACTGAAAAAATTGATATGATTATCAATTTGGAACCGTGGGATGCCGCTAAGGTTTATGACAGAATGGGTCTGGAGGACCAGACAACAGAAATTTTGGATATTAAAATTCCATCCCTTACAGTTCCTGTTAAACCGGGTAGGAATTTGGCAGTAATTTTTGAGGTTGCGGCTATGAACAACCGTCAGAAAAAGTTGGGCTATAATGCGGCGCACGATTTGCTTCACAAGCTCGGTATGGACGATACTGTTACCGGAGATAAAGAGCCGGTTGACGTATATTATTAATATAAAGGCAAAAAAATAGTACAGTTTAGGAGAATTGCAAATGTTTCATGTTGGCGTAGATTTAGGCGGTACAAATATTAAAGTAGGCGTTGTTAACGATAATTTTGAAATTATCGGCAGAGCACGACTTAAGACAAATTGTCCTCGTCCCGCGGAGGAAATTGTAGACGATATGGCCCTTGCCGTTAAAATGGCGGTAGAGGATGCGGGTCTTAAAATGGAGGATATTTCTTCTGTTGGTGTCGGCAGTCCCGGTAGCGTTAATCCCTATACGGGCTTTATAGCAACCTCTAACAACTTAGGCTTTGCAAATCTCCCAATGGTTGATTTACTTAAAGAGCGTCTTAATTTTGATTGTTATTTGGAAAATGATGCTAATTCTGCCGCATACGGCGAGTTTTTAGCAGGTGCAGGAAAGGGAACCACTACCTTTGTTGCAGTAACACTTGGTACAGGTGTTGGCGGTGGAATTATTATTGATAATAAACTCTTCTCCGGCGGCAACCTTGCCGGTGGTGAAATTGGACATACAGTTATATCTGTAGGCGGTGAGCAGTGTACCTGCGGCAGAAAGGGTTGCTGGGAGGCACATGCTTCTGCTACTGCACTTATCAGACAGACAAAAAAAGCAATGGAAGAAGATAGAAATTCCAAAATGTGGGAAATTGCTGAAGGAAGCTTAGAAAACGTTAACGGTCAAACTGCCTTTGACGGTATGCGTGCAGGCGACGATACGGCGAAGCAGGTTGTAGATAAGTATATTGAGTATGTTTCCTGTGGTATTGCTAACGTTATTAACGTTATCCAACCTGATGTTCTTTGTATTAGCGGCGGCATTTCCTATGAGGGCGATACTTTGCTTTTGCCCATCAGAAAATTAGTTTCTGAACAGATTTTCTCTATAAATATTGAAAAGCAAACCAAGGTGCAAATTGCTAAACTTGGTAATGATGCAGGCATTATAGGTGCTGCAAATCTTTATCGTTTATATCAAAAATAATTTTCGTCGTGAGGTGTAATTCTTGGATTATTCCGAACTAAAGAGTTTTTTAGAGGAGCAAATGTGTTCCTACAAAGAAAATGAACCGATGTCGGCCCACACGAGTTTTAAAATTGGTGGTCCTGCAGACATATTTATTGAGCCAGCAAGCGAAGAAATGCTAAAAAGTGTAATAGATTTTTTAAACGAAAAGGAAATTCCTATTACCGTTATTGGCAATGGCAGTAATTTGCTTGTATCTGACCTTGGCATTGAAGGCGCCGTTATTCATATAAGTAACGGACTTAGCGAAATAACCTTAGATGAATATAACGTTATTAAATGCCAAAGCGGTATTAAGCTTTCGCTTCTTTGCAGCTTTGCAGCAGAACACGGTCTTTCGGGGCTTGAGTTTGCCTGGGGCATACCCGGTCTTGTGGGCGGCGCCGTATACATGAATGCAGGCGCCTATGACTCTGAAATTAAAAACGTTATTACAGAGTGTACCTATCTAACCCGCGACGGTAAATTTGAAACCATCAAGGCAGAGGATATGAGACTTGGTTATAGAACCAGTATTTTTAAAGAAAAGAAAGATTTAATTATTACCTCTGCAAAATTTTCTTTAACACCTGCGCCAATCGAGGCAATAAGGGAGAAAATGGATGCGCTTTTACAAAGAAGAAAATCAAAGCAACCGCTTGATTTTCCAAGCGCAGGCAGTACATTTAAAAGGCCTACCGGAAATTTTGCGGGTACGTTGATTGAAATGTGCGGGCTAAAGGGCTACACCATTGGTGGCGCTCAGGTCAGTGAAAAACACGCCGGCTTTGTAATAAACGTTGGTGGCTCAACTGCGTCGGACGTAAAGCGTTTAATTGAGCATGTTAGCGAGACCGTTTTTTTGCAGACAAGCGTAAGGTTAGAGCCCGAGGTTGAATTTATAGGTAGATAGTAGGTGAGGCAAACAATGTCTGAAGGTATTAGTGCTAAAAGCGATAATATAAAGATTGTTTGCCTTTCTTTTGGTTTTAAGTATAATGATATGCCCGATGCTAATCTTGTGTTTGACGTAAGGTGCCTTAAAAACCCTTTTTACGTTGAAGAGTTAAAAGAACTTACGGGACTTAATAAAGCGGTGTTAGATTACGTAATGCAGTTTGAAGAATCTAAAATACTTGCTAATAGTATTTTGCGTGTTGTAACCGAAACTGCTAACCTTTTTGGACAAAAAGGAAAAGAAAAACTTGTTGTTGCCTTTGGTTGCACGGGTGGAAAGCATAGGTCGGTAAGTTTTGCTGAATATACATATAAAATGCTTTTAGAAAGCGGTTTTACTGCAGAAACTTTGCACCGTGATATAAATAAAAGATAGGGAATTATTATGTCGTTTTTAACAGAAGTAAAATCCGAGCTTTGCAAAATAGAGGCGTCTACCTGTTGTAAAATTGCCGAATGTTACGGAATTTTGCTTATGGGTAGGGCGTTTTCTGCTAATAATATGACTGTTCTTACCGAAAGCGAGGACGTTGTTTTTCGCCTTTCAGCCCTTCTTTCCAGATGCTTTTCAACTGTGCCGAACATTTCGGTTGGAGGAAGTAAGAAAGATCTTTATAGGGTGAGTGTTGGGCCGAAGTCAAAAAGGGAAGAAATTTTAACCTCATTTGGCTATTTTGGTTTTAAGGAAGGGGACAACCCCTTAAAAACCTATATTTTTGAGGATGACTGTTGCCGGGCGGCCTTTTTAAGGGGTGTTTTTCTTTCCTGCGCTACTGTCAGCGATCCAAATAGGGAATATTTAGCAGAGCTTCCTGTTGGTAACAAGGAACTAGCCAATGAATTATTTAGGTTTATATGTGATTTAGGTCTTACTCCTAAAATTACTGCAAGAAGAAAGTCCTATACTATTTATTTTGCAGGTAGTGAAAATTTATCTGATATTCTTGCATTTATCGGTGCAGGAAGTTACGCTTTAAAGCTTGCTGATATTACTGTTTATAAGGATGTAAGAAATCGTCTTAACAGAATTACAAACTGTGAAACTGCTAATATAACCAAAACGGTAAATGCATCTGTTATGCAGTGCCTTGCTATTAAAAAGCTAAAGGAAAGTGGCGAATTTATTAGACTTTCTCCAGAGCTTCAAAGGGTTGGAGAACTGCGCCTCGTGCACGACCAAGCATCCCTTACGGAGCTTTGTGAGCTTATGGACGGGGAAATTACAAAATCGGGACTGAACCACCGATTAAACCGACTTGTTACACTGGCAAATAATATTAAATAATTATTTGGGTGAATTGTATGGACTTTGTACATCTACATTTGCATACAGAGTACAGCTTGTTAGACGGTGCTTGCCGTATTGACAGGCTTTTTCAGTCTGCCAAAAACTTAGGTCAGTCGG
Organism: Acutalibacteraceae bacterium; assembly: GCA_045630265.1. Lineage (GTDB taxonomy): Bacteria > Bacillota > Clostridia > Oscillospirales > Acutalibacteraceae > UMGS1279. Next base: position 11,641 of record JAZQSV010000022.1, on the reverse strand, counting down.
CCGTTGCCATTACCGACCATGGTGTTATGTACGGTGCTATAGAGTTTTATAAAACCGCTAAAAAATATAGTATTAAACCCATAATAGGTTGTGAAGTGTATATTGCGCCCGGATCACGTTTTGATAAAAAAAGGGGAGAATATACACCATATAATCATCTTATTTTGCTTTGTAAAAACAATAAGGGCTATGAAAACCTTATAAAACTGGTTTCCTTAGGTTTTACCGAGGGCTTTTATTCAAGACCCAGAATAGACAGGGAAATTTTAGAAAAATATAGCGAGGGACTAATAGCACTTTCTGCCTGTATTGCGGGCGAAATTCCCTCAGCTATTTTGTACGGCGAAAAGGAAAAAGCAAGGGAAACCGCAAAATATTATAAAAACTTATTTGGTCAGGATAATTTTTATCTAGAGCTTCAAAACCACGGAATTAAGGAACAACTTATTGTTAATAAGGGCCTTGTTGAGCTTTCAAGGGAACTTGATATACCCCTTGTTTGCACTAATGACGTTCACTATATAAATAAAGAAGACAGTAAAATGCAGGAGGTTTTGTTGGCAATTGGCACCGGCAAAAAAATAGGCGATGAGGATTTAATGTCTTTTGAAACGGAGGAATTTTATCTAAAATCTGCTGATGAAATGTATGCTCTTTTCAGAGAGCACCCCGAAGCGCTTTCTAATACAGTGAAAATTGCCAATATGTGTAATGTGGAATTTGAATTCCATAAATTAAAGCTTCCCGTTTTTGATATTGGTGATAAAGACCATAAAGAATATTTAAAAGAAATGGCTCTCTCCGGGCTGTATAGAATTTACGGACAAAACCCCGAAAAGCATATAGCAGATAGGTTGGAGTATGAGCTTTCGGTTATAAACAGTATGGGATTTACCGACTACTTTTTAATAGTGCAAGATTACGTTAACTTTGCAAAGCGCAGCGGTATTCCTGTTGGCGCAGGTAGAGGTTCTGGTGCAGGTAGCTTGGTTGCATACTGTATTGGTATTACGGGAATAGATCCAATTAAATATGACCTACTTTTTGAGAGATTTTTAAATCCCGAACGTGTTTCAATGCCCGACTTTGATATTGACTTTTGCTTTGTAAGAAGGCAGGAGGTAATTGATTACGTTATAAAGAAATACGGCAAAGAACAGGTTGCACAAATTGTTACCTTCGGCACTATGGCCGCAAAGGGTTCTGTTAGAGACGTTGGCAGGGTTTTAAATATTCCTTATGCCACCTGCGACAAGGTCGCGAAACTTATACCTAACGGTATAAATCAAACCCTTACAAAGGCAATGGAGGAATCGGTTGACCTTAAAAATTTGTATGAAACCGAAACCGACGTTAAAAATATTATTGATATGGCCCTTAAGATTGAGGGTATGCCTCGCCATGCCTCTACACATGCGGCTGGTGTTGTTATTGCGGACAGGCCTGTTTATAGTTATGTTCCGCTCGCCCTTAATGATGAGGCTATTGTAACACAGTTCACAATGACCGAGCTTGAAGAGTTAGGTCTTCTTAAAATGGACTTTTTGGGCCTTAGAAACCTTACCGTTATTTCGGATTCTGAAAAAATGATTAAGTCATATAACCCACAGTTTTCTATATTAAATATTCCTACCGATGATGCGGAAACCATTTCTATGATGGCTGAGGGACTGACAGACGGTATTTTCCAGTTTGAGTCGGAGGGCATGAAGCAGGTTCTTCGCTCCTTTAAACCCGAAAATCTAGAAGATTTAACGGCAATATTGTCCCTATATAGACCGGGACCTCGAAATTCTATTCCTACTTATATATATAATAGGCATAATCCAGCTAAAATTGTATATAAAACACCTCTTTTGGAACCTATTTTAAAGGTTACCTATGGGTGCATTGTATACCAAGAACAGGTAATGCAGATATTCAGGTCTCTGGCAGGATATTCTCTTGGCAGGGCGGATATTGTTCGCCGTGCTATGAGTAAGAAAAAACATGACGTAATGGAAAAAGAGCGAAATAGCTTTATTTACGGTGAAAAGGACGCAAACGGAAACATTATTTGTGATGGTGCGGTAAATAGGGGAGTTCCGGAAGACGTTGCTAACGAAATTTACGATAATTTAGCTTTGTTTAGTTCCTACGCTTTTAACAAATCTCACGCGGCGGCATATACTGTAATTGCTTACCAAACCGCGTACCTTAAAAGGCATTATACAAAGGAATATATGGCATCGCTTCTTTCAAGCGTTTTGGATAGTGCGGGTAAGGTTAATCAGTATAGTGCAGAGTGTAATAGACTTGGTATTAAAATCTTACCACCCGATGTTAATGAAAGTGATTTACATTTTACAGTTTCGGGCAATAATATCCGCTACGGACTTTTGGCAATTAAAAATCTGGGCGCGGGCATAATAAGTAAGATGATTGCTTTAAGAAATGAAGCTAAGTTCACATCGCTTTTTGATTTCTGTAAGCGTATGAACGGGCGCGACTTTAATAAAAGGGCGCTTGAAGGTCTTATTAAAAGCGGTGCTTTGGATTCGCTTGGTGGTAACCGCAGACAAATGCTTCAGTCCATTGAAGAAATTATGTCAGCGGTAGAGCAGGAAGCATTCAGAAATGCGGGCGGACAAACAAGTTTATTTGATGATGAAATGGCTGGTACAGAAACATATACCTTTAAATTTCCCGAGGTTTCTGAAATGCCCAAAAAAGAAATGCTTTTCTTTGAAAAGGAGGCAACGGGGCTTTATATGTCCGGCCACCCTTTGGATGAGTTTGATGTCAATATTAAGAGTATGAATGCCACTAAGCTTTGTGATGTTTTAGAGCATAAGGTAGCAGACGGTGAAAGGGTAAAATTTATAGGCCTTATTAATACCATTAGAACTAAAACAACAAAAAGTGGTAATTTAATGGCATTTTTAAATGTTGAGGACAGATATGACTCAATAAACATTACTGTATTTCCCGCAAGCTATACGCCCGTAAAGCAACTTTTAAAAGAGGGTGAGATATTTAGCTTTGAGGGCAGAGTTACCGAATCCGACGACCGTCCGAGTGAAATACTTTGTGAAAAGATTGAGCAGGTATTTCCTATAAAAGCAAAGATTTTTAAGGCGGATTATTCAAAGCTTTATGTTAAAATTCCAACCCTTGATTCTAAACTTTTAAATAAAATAAGCAGTTTTTTATCAGATGGTGGGGTAGAGGTTATAATATACTGTGAGGACACTGGAAAGCGCCTTAAAGCACAAAAGTTTGCCGATTTCCCCGTTGGTAGCGAAAAATGGGAAGATTTTTGTAAAATTTTTGGAAAAAATAATGTAAAATTTATTGAATAATTGTTTTTGGTATGTTAAAATAATAACGTTTTCAATCCATAGGGGGAATTTGTATGAAAAAAATTGGCGTTTTAACAAGTGGCGGCGATGCGCCGGGTATGAATGCGGCCGTTCGTTCGGTTGTTCGTACAGCGCTTTCGCTTGGTATTGAGGTTATTGGCGTAAGGCACGGCTATATGGGTCTTATTAATGGCGAATTTGAGACCTTTACTGAAAGGTCGGTTTCTGATATTATTCACAGAGGCGGTACCTTCCTTTATACCGCACGTTGTCCCGAATTCAAAACAGAAGATGGCATAAATAAGGCAATTGAAAATTGCCGCAAAATTGGTATTGAGGGCATTGTAGTAATTGGTGGCGACGGTTCTTTCAGAGGCGCCAGAGATTTATCTCTTCGTGGGCTTCCCTGTGTTGGTGTTCCTGCTACAATTGATAATGATATTGCATCTACCGATTATGCTATCGGATTTGACACTGCTATGAATACAGTAGTGGAAATGGTGGATAAAATACGTGATACCATGCAGTCCCATGCACGTTGTTCTGTTGTTGAGGTTATGGGCAGAAACGCGGGCGACCTTGCACTTCAAGCAGGTATTGCGGTCGGCGCTACATCTATTTTGGTGCCTGAGGTTGAGTCTGATCTTAATGACGTTTGCAAGAAGATGAAGCTGGCAATTGAAAACGGTAAGCACCACTTTATTATTGTTGTTGCAGAAGGATATAAAACTCCCGTTTCTGAAATTGCAAAATATTTAGAAGAACAGACAGGTGTTGAGTCCAGAGCAACTATTTTAGGCCACGTTCAAAGGGGCGGTAATCCTACTGTTCGCGACCGTGTTGTCTCAAGCTTCCTTGCTAATGAGGCCGTTAATCTTTTAAATAAGAATATTGGTAATAGGGTTGTTTGCTACAGAAACAGCGAGATAGTTGATTTTGATATCTTTGAAGCACTTAATATGTCAAGAAAGTTCGACGAGGAAAGCTACAAATTAGCTGACATTCTTTCTATATAAAAAATAACTGCCGTGGATTTTCCACGGCAGTTATTTTTGTATTATTTTGTTTTAGGGTAAATTCCAAATTCTTTTAACTTGTTACTAACAAAGGAAGCGGGGAGACCCATTACTGTAAAAAAGTCGCCCTCAATTTTTTCTATATATGCGGCGCCCTTGCCCTGGACCGCGTACGCGCCTGCTTTGTCCATTGGTTCGAGCGTTGAAACGTAGTAGTCAATATCTTCCTTTGACATTTCGTTAAAATAAACCTTTGCCGAAACAAAATCTATTATGGTTTTTTCTTTAGATATAATTGCAACGCCGGTATAAACCTCGTGGCAGTTGCCTGATAAAAGATGAAGCATTCTTTTGGCGTCGTCGGCATTTTTTGGTTTGCCAAGTATCATATTATCTATCGAAACAACAGTGTCGGAGCCAATTACAACGTCGTTTGCGCCTGCATTTATGGCAAGCGCCTTTCTTTTAGCAAGCTCCATTACCGTTTCTTTTGGTGTTAGATTGTAGGTTGTTTCATCACAGTCGGAAACTAAAACTTCAAATTCAAATCCAAGCATTGAAAGTATTTCTTTCCGCCTTGGTGAGTTAGATGCAAGTATAAGCAAAAAAACACTCCCTTTCGGTATAAAGTATTATAACACAAAATTATAATCTGTCAATTAAGGCACTTGCTTTTTTAATGCTTTTGCTTTAAAATAAATCTAGAGGTGGTAATTATGAAGGTTTTTAAAAATGCTAATATTAAAGGTGAAATTACCGATATTATTATAGATGATGGGAAATTTGTTTCCTTTCAAAAAACAAGTGAAGAGGGTATAGACCTTAAAGGCGCAGAGGTTATTCCCGGTATGGTTGATATTCATACCCACGGTTGTCTTGGTTTTGACCCTACCGATGATATAGAAAAGCTTGAAGAAATGTCTGATTTTTTTGCAAAACAAGGTACCACCACATGGTATCCCACTACCCTTACCGTTTCTATGGAAAAGCTTAAAATGGCGGTTTCGGTGGATATTTCTAATATTAAGGGCGCTAATATTCCTGGCTTTCATATGGAGGGGCCCTTTATTTCCAGTAAAAAACTCGGAGCTATGAATGGTAAATACGTTATAAAGCCTGATGCAGAGGTTGTTAATGCTTTGGAGCAGGTTAAAATTATAAATATCGCTCCCGAGGTGGAGGGTGCTACTGAGTTTATAGAAAAATGTAACGCCGTTGTTTGCCTTGGACACACTGTAGCCGATTATGATACTGCAGTAAAAGCCGCAAAAGCTGGTGCTAAGTGTCTGACACATACCTTTAATGCTATGCCACCGTTTTTGCATAGAGAGCCATCTTTAATTGGCGCCGCTGTTACTGAGGATTTATACGCTCAGGTTATATCGGATGGCGTCCATATTCATCCCGCCGCAGTTTTGGGCCTTTATAAAATGCTTGGCAGCGACAGAATGATTCTTATCAGTGACTGCATCAGCGCTACAGGCGTTACTGACAACGGTGAGATAATGTTTGGTGGAAAGAAGGCATTTATTGTTGACGGCATTTGTCGCAATGAGGAGGGGGCATTAAACGGCTCCACAACAGTACTTTATAAATGTGTTAAAAAAGCCATTGAGTTTGGCATAGAAAAGTACGAAGCAATTAAAATGGCTACCGAAACCCCTTCTAAGCTTATGGGAATAAATAAGGGTAGGTTAGAGGTAGGTTTTGACGCCGACTTTTTGATAATAGATGATAATATGAATATTATTGATACTGTAATCGGTGGAGAAATTTATATTTAATGTAAAAAGGAGTAGTGAGTTTTTGCTCACTACTCCTTAATTTTCTTATATCTTAAAATCAAGACATAAACGCGTATCGGTATAAGGCCTTACAAAGCTGTTTGCGGCGGCAACGTGGTCGGGATTGGTTTGGTAGCCCTTTAGCGCTTCGACACTTTCAAGCGTGCTATCAAGCATCATATCGGCATTGGAGGAGGGGAGACCTTCGGTGTGTAGCTCAAGCTCTATAAGTCCAGGAACCTTACCAACAAGCGCTTCAAGCTCGCGCTTTGCGTTTTTCTTAATTTCGCACTTTTTTTCTGCAGTATATTCATCCTTTATTGTCCAAAGTATAATATGTTTTACCATTTTTATCATCTCCTATAATTAATTTTATGTTTTTTCTAAAAAAAGTCAATAATTTATTAAAAAAATAAAAAAATCGCTTGACAAAATAGTTTAAAGGTGTTATATTTACTTTATCACCTAAAAGCGATAAAGTGAAAAAGAAAAAAGAGGCGATTAAAATGAAAAAAATATTAGCTATAATCTTAACCCTAGTAATGTTGCTTTCGTGCACAGCTTGTGGTGGCATTACCGGCAAAAAGGATGATGGTAAATACACCATTGGTATTTGTCAGTTGGCACCTCACCCGGCTCTTGATGCTGCAACTGAAGGCTTTAAAAAGGCAGTCATTGAGAAACTTGGCGAAGAAAACGTTGAGTTTTTGTTCCAAAATGCTGCAGGTGAAAGCAATACCTGCGTTACCATTGTAAATGATTTTGTCGCAAAAGACGTAGACCTTATTATGGCAAACGCAACTGCCGCTTTACAGGCTGCTGCAAATGCTACTATGGAAATTCCGATTTTAGGAACATCTATTACCGAGTATGGCGTTGCACTAGAAATTAAAGATTTTGATGGTACAGTTGGTGGCAATATTTCAGGCACATCGGACCTTGCGCCCTTAGATGAACAGGCTCAAATGATTTTGGACCTTGTTCCCACCGCCAAAAAGGTTGGTATTTTGTATTGCTCTGCTGAACCTAACTCCGTATACCAAGCAGAGGTCGTTAAGAAGTATCTTGAGGGCAAAAATATTACCGTTGAAATTTTCAAATTTTCTGATACCAATGATGTTACAGCAGTTGCTACTGCTGCTGCCGCCGCATCGGATGCAATCTATATTCCTACAGACAATAAAGCTGCAGAGTGTGCTCAAACAATTAATAATGCAGTTCTACCTACTAAGACACCTATTATTGCAGGTGAATCCGGTATTTGTTCGGGTTGTGGCATTGCCACTCTTTCTATCAGCTATGAGAGCTTAGGTTACACCACCGGTTTAATGGCTGCAAAAATTCTAAAGGGCGAATCTAAAATTGAAGAAATGCCTATTGAGTATGAAACCAAGCCTGCCAAAAAGTACAATGAGGATATTTGTAAGGAGCTAGGCATTACCATTCCCGAAGGTTACGAAAAACTTTCATAATTTAATAGTATTGTAACTTTTACACCCGATAGTTTTTCTGTCAGGTGTAAAAGTTTTATGTTAGGAGAAAATATGAATATAGGAAATCTTATTAACGCTATGCCGGGTGCAGTTTCTCAAGGTATTATTTGGGGAATAATGGCAATAGGTGTATATATTACTTTTAAAATTCTTGACCTTGCAGATCTCACCGTTGACGGTTCAATGGTAACCGGTATGGCAGTTTGTGCAATGCTAATGGTTTCGGGCTGGAATGTTTGGACTGCTATGTTTGTTGCAGTTTTAGCGGGTATGGCCGCAGGACTTTTGACCGGTATTTTTCATACTGTTATGGGTATCCCCGCTATCTTATCGGGCATTCTCACTCAGCTTATTTTGTGGTCTCTAAACCTTAAGATAATGGGCAAATCTAACCAAGCATTACCTGCAAGAAAATTCGACGTAATTTTATGTCAGCTTAATAAAGCTAACTCATTAATAGTTGCATCGCTTTTTTGTATTGCGCTTATTATATTGCTTTATTGGTTTTTCGGAACTCGTTACGGAGCTTCAATTAGGGCAACCGGTTGTAATGAAAAAATGGCTCGAGCACAGGGCATAAATACAAGTTTTAATAAGGTTATAGGTTTTATGCTTTCAAATGGTATTGTAGCTCTTTCCGGCGCTTTACTTGCACAGTATTCCGGTAAGGCAGATATAAACGATGGTAGAGGGGCTATTGTTATCGGTCTTGCTGCGGTAATTATTGGTGAAGCGCTTGTATCACAATTTACTCAAAATTTTATAATACGTTTGCTTAGCGTAATTATGGGCGGTATTATTTATTACGTTGTTTATCAAACAGTTATTTTCTTAGGTTTAGATACTGATTTCCTTAAGATGCTTTCCGCCCTCATTGTTGCAGTATTCCTTGCAGTACCACATCTTAAGAAAACATATTTCTCAAATTCGAAAAAAAGGGTGGAGGGAACTAAAAATGCTTGAAATCAAAAATATCACCAAAATTTTTAATCCCGCCACTGTTAATGAAAAAATAGCGCTAAAAAATGTTTCCATAACCCTCAATGACGGAGATTTTGTGACTGTTATTGGCGGTAATGGTGCCGGCAAATCCACACTCCTTAATGCGATAGCAGGTGTTTTTCCTGTAGATGATGGCAATATTATAATTGATGGTATTGATATTACAACCCTTCCGGAGTATAAAAGGGCAAAATTTATAGGTCGCGTTTTTCAGGACCCCATGACAGGTACCGCTGCCGATATGTGGATAGAAGAAAACTTGTCGCTAGCATTTAGCAGAGGTAAACGCAGGGGACTAGGTTGGGCCATTACTAAGGCGGACCGTCTAATTTATCGAGAACTTTTGAAAAAACTTGATTTAGGGCTCGAAGATAGACTTTCAAGTAAGGTTGGTCTTTTGTCGGGTGGCCAAAGGCAGGCTCTTACGCTTCTTATGGCTTCAGTTAACAAACCAAAGTTGCTTTTATTAGATGAGCATACAGCCGCGCTTGACCCTAAAACCGCAGCAAAGGTTTTGGAGATTACAGATGAAATTATTAATGAATCAAAGCTTACAAGTGTTATGATAACCCATAATATGAAGGATGCAATTAGACTTGGCAATCGTTTGATTATGATGAATAACGGCGAAATTATTTTTGACGTTTCAGGCGAAGACAAGAAAAAACTTCAGGTTTCAGATTTGCTTGAGCTATTTGAAAAAGCAAGTGGCGGTTCCTTTGCTAATGACCGTATGCTACTTTCATAATTTTTTAAGTTCCTACCATTTTCGGTGGGAACTTTTTTTATTTTAAAAAAAATTTTGATTTTCCTTTTCCACTTTTCCTCTTGTCTAAAAAATTTAATTCTACACATATTAATTTTGCAAGGAAAAGGAGGTATAAATGTATTATAAAATAAAAAAATTTATAATTAGACCGCTTTTTGTTTTATTAGTGGTCTTTAGTATAACGGTTTTGGGCCTTATAGGTTATTTACACAAATCCACGCCTGACAGCTTTTCTGTATTAAATGATGAAAAACTTAACTTAAACAGTAAATTGCCTTTATCTGTTAGCTATAAAACAGACGCTATTTCAAGCGTTGGCGGTGAGGCAAAAACAGATAAAAACAAAATCGCAAAACTTAGTCTATTTAATATTTTTCCCGTAAAGGATGTAAATATTTCTGTAATTAGTGGCGAAGAGGTGTTGGTGCTTGGCGAGCCTTTTGGAATAAAGATATATACCGAAGGAGTTTTGGTGGTTCGCGTGGACACGGTTGATACCGAAAGAGGAAATAAATCGCCCGCCAAGGACGCAGGGATAGAGGTAGGAGATTATATTTTGACAGTGGGTGGCAAGGTTGTTAAATCTAATGAGGACGTAGCAGACTTAATAGAAAAATCAAACGGCAATAAAATTACCTTTGTTATTAAAAGAAATAATAAGAAACTGACAGTAAGTGTAACTCCCGAGCTTTCTTACTCTACAGGTAAATATAAGGCGGGCGTCTGGGTAAAGGACAGTAGCGCAGGTATCGGAACTCTGACCTTTTACAGTCCATCACTTGGCGTTGTAGCGGGATTAGGGCATGCCGTTTGTGATAATGATACGGGAATACCATTATCACTAGACAGCGGTAGACTTGTAACAGCCGAAATAGTGAGCGTTAATAAAGGTAAATCGGGAACACCGGGCGGACTTATCGGTCGGTTTACCAATTTTGATTTAGGAAATATGCTCCTAAACTGCGACACGGGAGTATATTCTTCCAAAGCTATGGATTATGAGCCCTCTAAACTGCTAAAAATTGCCCTCAGACAAGAGATAACCGAAGGCAAGGCACAAATCCTTTCTACCATAGACGGCGGCACACCGACCCTTTATGACTGCGAGATAACAAAAATAAATCATACTAACAGTATTACTAAAAATATTTCTATAAAAATTACAGACAAACGACTTTTAGAAGTAACAGGAGGCATAGTGCAAGGGATGTCGGGCAGCCCTATTTTGCAAAACGGAAAACTCATTGGTGCGGTTACACACGTGCTTATAGACGACCCGACAAAGGGATATGCAATATTTGCAGAGAATATGCTCGAAACAGCACAAAGCGTGGCAGAAGAGAAAAAGTTAAAAGAGGCATCGTAATAAAAATTGTCGAGATTCATTTGTAATCTCGACAATTTTTTATAATATGGACAGGGGGATTTTATGAATATATATGGTTATGTACGAGTGTCGAGTATTGATCAAAACGAGGACAGACAACTTGTTGTTATGGACGAAAAGATGGATCTGTACAAGGAGTGGACGCGCCTTTTGAGAGTGTTTCAAAAATCAAGTGTATTAACTGCCGAAATTCTAGATGCATTCGTTGAAAAAGTTACAGTAGATGTAGACAAGCATATTTTTGTAGAGTATAGTTTCAAAGACTGATGAAATAGTAAAAGCCGGGTGAATGCATATGTTCATCCGGTTTGCTATTTGGTATTCCAATCAAAAAAATTTCTACTCTTTTTTTCTAAAGTTTTACAAGGTCATAAAAACACGTAGAAATTTGAAAGAATTTATGATATAATGTAATTTACGAAATTATATCCACGCACAAATGCGTTGGAAAGAAGGTGATGTAGTGCTTAAAATCGCTATATGTGACGATGAAAAAGAGTTACGGGATGCAGCAGAGAAGATGCTGAACCTTTATATGGCAGATACAGAGGTGCAGTGCGAAATAGACGTTTTTGTTGTCTCATCAGAACTTATTGATGCAACGGAGAAAGGCACGATATACGATATCTATCTTTTGGATATTTATATGCCGGGTGTTACCGGAATGAGCATCGCCACCGAACTTCGCAGCCGCGGGGTAAAAAGCCACATTATTTTCCTAACATCTTCCACCGACCACGCCCTGGAAGCTTTCGGTGTGGATGCCACACATTATTTGCTCAAACCTTATACAAAGGATAATTTCTATGTGGCAATGGATAAAGCCATGCAAAGCATAATATCCCACAA
>JAZQSV010000021.1:0-1973 GCA_045630265.1 Acutalibacteraceae bacterium | reverse complement strand
AGTTCACAAGCGCTAAGGTTAGCTTTGTGCCGTAAACAGGAATGTTTGCATTCTTAAGGAAATAAGGTAAACCACCAATATGATCTTCGTGACCGTGGGTTAAAATAATGCCTTTAATGCGGTCTTTATTCTTCACCGCGTAGGTAAAATCGGGAATTACCATATCAACCCCTGGCATTTCGGCATTAGGAAAGGTCATGCCACAATCCACAATAAACATATCATCCCCATATTCATACAGGGTCATATTTTTACCAATTTCATTTAAGCCACCCAAGGGGATTAATTTTAAGGTAGCTTTTGTTGTGTTATTTTTTGCTTTTCCCGAACGGGAATTTTTGACATTTTTTTCTTTTTTATTATTCTTTTCGGCTCGTTTCGCCGTAGCCGAAGGCTTCCGATTTTGATTGTTACGATTGGTTTTTGTTGATGCCATTCAAATACGTTCCTCCATTTAAAATTTATGTATATCAACTGTTCGTTTTTAAAAGGTTATAAAACACCATAATACATTTGCATTTTACTATATTTTGTTGCTTCTGTCAAGATGATATCGTATATCTTGTTACTATCTTGTAGTATTGGATTTTCTCATTATTTTAATCAGAAAATTATTGCGCTTACTAAAAAATAGTGCTATACTCAAGAAAATATGCATTATAAATTTGAAAAGAGGGGTTTTGGTGTCACAACGAAAACATTTGGAAATCTTTACCGATGGTGCCTGTTCCGGCAATCCCGGCCCCGGCGGTTGGGGCGCTGTTTTACGGTATCAAGGAATTGAAAAAGAACTTTCCGGCGGCGAAGCTTCCACCACAAACAATCGTATGGAATTAACCGCCATTATTGAAGCCCTTTCTATTTTAAAAGAACCTTGCGACGTAACCTTAACCACCGATTCTAAATATGCAGCAGACGGCATTACCAAAGGTTGGGCGGCCTCTTGGAAACGAAACGGATGGAAAAAAGCCGATAAAAAACCTGCTCTCAATTCTGATTTATGGGAGAAAATTTTGGAACTTACCGCTACTCATAATGTTAAAATCGTTTGGGTAAAAGGCCATGCAGGTCACCCCGAAAACGAACGATGCGACACGCTCGCCACAACGGCTATTACTCAGTTTAAGAGGTAAGATTATGACCAAAAAAGAAAAAGCAGTTTACTTTGTGGAAAAACTAAAAGAACGGTATCCCGAGGCGGTATGTTCACTAAAAGCGGACTCCCCTTTTCAACTGTTAGTTGCTACTCGGCTTTCCGCCCAATGCACCGATGCCCGCGTGAATTTGGTTACACCTCAATTGTTTGAAAAATACCCAACACCAAACACTATGGCAGAGGCCACATATAATCAAATTGAAGATATTATACAATCTTGCGGATTATATAAAACCAAAGCAAAAAGCTTAGTGGATATGGCAATTATGCTTCGGGATGAATACGGCGGCGAAGTTCCCAACACCTTGGAAGAACTCATCAAATTGCCCGGTATAGGAAGAAAAACCGCCAATTTGATTATGGGAGATGTATTCGGTGCTCCTTCCAGTGTTGTAGCTGATACACACTTAATTCGTATTACCAACCGTTTTGGTTTGGTTACTTCCAACGACCCATACCAAGTGGAAATGGCTCTACGCAAAATCCTCTCTCCTACCGAATCCAATGACTTCTGCCACCGTATTGTTCACTTCGGCAGAGAAGTTTGCACCGCAAGAAACCCTCAGTGTGAAACCTGTTCTTGTAACGAAGTTTGCGCTAAAAAAGGAATATACAAAAAAGGCTAACTCAACCGAGTTAGCCTTTTCTTATCATAAGTTTATAAACTTAATAAAACTTATTTTGCAGATTCTTCAACTGCTACAGCGCAAGCAACGGTGGCACCTACCATGGGGTTGTTACCAATTCCGATAAGCCCCATCATGCTTTTGGCAACCTGATTATAGAATCGAATCATCCAAAAGTCAAGAATCAAGCA
>JAZQSV010000020.1:0-2731 GCA_045630265.1 Acutalibacteraceae bacterium | reverse complement strand
CGTAATCGTTAGCGGCGGTCAGACAATGAACCCCAGCACCGATGATATATTAAAGGCAATTGAGGCTACTCCTTCTGAGTACGTTTTCGTTCTTCCTAATAATAAAAACATTATTATGGCGGCAGAGCAGGCAGTTCGCCTTGCGTCGAGAAAGGTAATTGTTCTTCCCACCCGCACAATTCCTATGGGTATTTCGGCTATGCTCTCCTTTAATCCTGAGATTTCAGATGAGCAAAACGCTATTGAGATGCAAAATGCTTTCTCGAATGTTTCAACAGGTCAGATTACCTTTGCAGCCAGAGATTCTGATTTTGACGGCTTCAAAATTAAAAAGAACGACCTTATGGCTATGGAAAATGGTAAGATAACCTTTATTGAAAGTGATTTAGAGCGTTGTGCATTTAAACTTGCAAAGCAAATGTGCAAGAAAAACGTACAATTCTTAACACTTATTTATGGTGAAGGTGTTACCGAAAAAATGGCAGAAAAGGTTGTAGCCGACCTTGAGGCAAAGCTTGGCGGCAAGGTTGAAATTACCCTTATTTATGGCGGCCAACCCGTATATTATTTTATTATTTCTGCAGAATAGGTAAAAATTATGTCCGAACTTTTAAGGGATATTAAGTACATTAAAGGTATAGGAGAAAAAAGGGCTCAACTTTTAAACAAAAGGTTGGGCCTTTTCACGTTGGAAGACCTAGTTAATTTCTACCCCCGCACCTATGCCGACCTTTCAAACCCTATAAAAATTTGTGATGTAGTTATAAATGAAGTTTCTTGCATAAAAGCAAAAATTGTAACCGATATAGAAGAAAAGGTTAATCCCAGAACCAATAGCTCTACATATTCTTTTTATATATACGACCGTACCGGTCAAATAAGAGTTGTGATTTTCAACAATAAATATTTAGCCCAGTCCCTTAAAAAGGATGACGAATTTCTTTTCTACGGCAAGGTTAAATGGAGCGGTGTTTATAGGGAACTTCACTCCCCCGAAATCCGCACCTTGGACAATGCAAAGCTTATTCCTATATATAAAACAACAGAAGGCATTTCCTCTAAAACCATTGAACGTCTTATGCCAAACGCTTTGGCACTTTTAGATGATGAGGATTTTTTGCCGGCTAATATAATAGAAAAATTCTCTCTTATGTCGCATAGTGAAGCTATAAAACAAATGCACTTCCCAAAAAACCGCAAGGCACTACAAAAGGCCACCGAACGCCTTGCCTTTGAGGAACTTATTTTACTCCGACTTGGATTTTGCAAACTTAAAAGCAGAAATCGCGGCTTTAGCGCCAAGCCCCTTACCCCCTTAAAACGTGATGATTATACCTCGCTATTTTCCTTTGAACTTACAAGTGCACAACAAAGGGTTATAAACGAATGTTTAAGGGATATGTCCAAAACTATACCAATGAACAGACTAATACAAGGCGATGTGGGCTCGGGCAAAACCGCCGTTGCAGCAGCGCTATGCTATACTGCCTTTAAAAACGGGCATATGAGCGTACTGCTTGCCCCTACCGAAATTTTAGCAGCTCAGCACTTTAACTTTATGTCTAAACTATTTGAAGATAAAGGTATGAAGCTTGCTCTTCTTACCGGTTCTAAAACCGCAAAGGAAAAACGTGAACTTAAAAAGAAGCTTAGTAACGGCAAGATTGATTTACTCGTTGCTACCCATGCCGTACTTACCGATGATACTGATTTACCAAATACAGCGCTAATTATAACCGACGAGCAACACCGCTTTGGGGTGGCACAGCGTTCTACGCTTAGCCAAAAAGCAAACTCTCCCCATACCCTTGTAATGTCGGCTACACCTATTCCTAGAACTATGGGTCTTATTGTATATGGCGATTTGGACATAAGCGTTATTGATGAACTTCCAAAGGGCAGAATTCCAATCAACAGCTACTTTATAAGCGGCGAAAAGCGTGAGCGTGCCTTAACCTACGTTAAAAAGCATATTGACAACGGTTATCAGGGCTACATAGTTTGCCCTATGATAGAGGATAACGAGGATTTCGATGAACTTAAATCTGCTACAGGTTATTTTAATGAACTGAAAAAAGGTGTTTTCAAAGACATCCCACTCGCCCTGCTTCACGGCAAAATGAAACCAAAGGACAAGGAAGCCGTTATGAAAAACTTTGTAAGCGGCGAAATTAAACTTTTGGTCTCCACCACAGTCATTGAGGTTGGCGTTGACGTACCAAACGCCGTAATAATGGTAATTGAAAATGCCGAAAGATTTGGCCTATCACAGCTTCATCAGCTTCGCGGTAGAATAGGCAGAGGAAATATTGAGTCAACCTGCATTTTTGTTTCAAATACACATAGTGATAATAGTATAAGCAGACTTAAAACAATATGTTCTACAAATGACGGCTTTAAAATTGCAGAGGCCGACCTTAAACTACGCGGCCCGGGTAATTTCCTTGGCAAGGAGCAGCACGGTCTTCCCAACCTTAAATTTGCCGAAAGCATAAATGATACCGATTTCTTGAAAACCGTAAACCTAGCCGCCACTATTATATTAAATGAAGATGAAAATTTAGAAAAACCCGAAAATTCAGCACTTAAAATGGCGGTTGATAATCTATTTTCAGCAGATAGAAATATAGAATTTAATTGATATGCGTATTTTATGCAATAATTATGCATAAAAATCCGTCAAAATTGCTAAAATCACATATAAAATTCGTTATTTTTTACATTTTTTCTT
>JAZQSV010000019.1:0-15539 GCA_045630265.1 Acutalibacteraceae bacterium | reverse complement strand
CTATTTTATTTAACATAAATTCAAAAATTTTTCTGGACTACTGGTGGTAAGTCTAATATGATGCGTTCCCATAAAAAATCTATACAAAAATATAAACATAAAAGCCACCTTTATTTTGAAAAAATTAAGCTCTCAATATCACCGCAAATTGTAATGGATTTATCGGTATAATCCTTAACAACAAAGTTATTGCCAGATATTTTTACTGTTCGCTTCCCTACGCATATTTTTAAGTTTTCATCGCTTATTTCTATAATTCCCAAACAGCCATCAATAAATATTTCGTTATCTCCATAAATGGTGATATTCCCTAATTTTTTAAAATTTTCAAGTTCATATTCAAAATGCTCCGTTACCTTTTTAGCAATGTTTCTTTTCTTTAAATGTATACGCCTTTGCATTTAATCACCACTTTAAAAATATAATTTCTATAAAATATGTTTTTTGAAATTAAAAAATTCACAGAAGGTGTGTTAAATGCTAAATCAAATTGTCCCCAAAATTAAAAAAATAACATTTATTTTCCTAATTATTATCTTGGGAATTATTGCAATTTTAAAAGGAAATGCTGCCACAATCGGCGTAAAAAACGGACTGTTGCTTTGTTCTTCAATAATAATTCCCTCCCTTTTTCTTTTTACGGTAATTGCGCTTCTTTTCATAAAAAGCAATGCAATTAATTTTGCGGGAGAAAAATTAAACTCACTGATAATTAAAGTATTTGGTCTTAATATTAGTGAATTTTCAATATTTATTCTTTCATTGATTGGCGGTTATCCAATAGGCGCGAAGCTTATAAACGAGCAATTTGCAGAAGAAAAAATAACAAAACAAAGGGCAAACCTTTTACTGTACTGTTCTATAAATGCGGGACCATCATTTATAATTTTTACTGTAGGTTATTTAATGCTTAATTCAAAAAGTTTAGGACTTATATTATTTGTTTCAAACCTTTTAACCTCGCTTATTTTTGCGTTAATTTGTTTTAAATTTATTAAAAGCAAATCGTCGACCATAAAGTCTACCACAACAACAAGTTTGACAGACAGCTTTGTAATAAGTGTTGAACAAACAAGTAGATTATTTATAAATATTTGCGGCTGGGTTATATTTTTTTCGGGAATTTGCGAGATTATCAACTCCCTTTCCATGCCAGATTTTGTAAAGAATCTTTGCAGCATTTTTTCAGAAGTAACCATTTCAGTTGCAACGGCAAAAAAACTAAAGTTCGCCCCTTACTTCTTCTCATTTTTGCTCTCGTTCGGCGGTCTTTCAACCATATGCCAGATAAAATCAGCGGCAAAAAATTTAAATCCTAATATATTTTTACTCTTTATAAACCGTTTATTTCACGGCGGTATATCCGCGCTCCTAACATTCATTTTACTTAAAATTTTTCCGCGCGCGACCGAAACACTCTCTAATGGAGTAGTAGCAGTTTGGAATGGATTTGAGTGGAATTTTGTATCACTTTTTTTGATGGTAGTTGCAGTGTTTTTTATAATTTACGTAAAACAGTAGTTTTGTAAAAAATACACTTGAAATAATGCGTCAAATATTATATAATATACTAGTTATTTTATATAAGTTTAATGCAAATTTTGGAGGAACCCTTAATGTACTACACCACCCTTAAAAATGAAGAACTTTTAAAAGAATTTGAAACTGTTAAGGCAGAATATGAAGCTTATAAAGCACAGGGCATTTCACTTGATATGTCTCGCGGCAAGCCTGGACCGAAGCAGTTAGATATAAGCAAAGATATTTTCACAGCCCTAAACGGAGATAAGGACTACATTGAAAACGGTACCGACTGCAGAAACTACGGCGGATTGGACGGTCTGCCGGAGCTTAAGGCAATTTTTGGCGAAATCCTTGGTATCCCTGCCTCTAACGTTATTGTTGGAGGTAACTCATCCCTTAATATGATGTTTGATACTGTTGCACAGGGCATGACGCATGGCTTTGGCGATGAACCCTGGTGCAAGCAGGAAAAGATTAAGTTTATTTGTCCTGCCCCCGGTTATGACCGCCATTTTGCCATTACAGAGCATTTTGGTTTTGAGATGATTGCTGTTGAATACACAGAATTCGGTCCGGATATGGACAAAGTAGAAGAACTAGTTAAAGACCCTACCGTTAAGGGTATGTGGTGTATTCCTAAATATTCCAACCCCACCGGTCTTGTCTATTCGGATGAAACCGTTAGAAGGATAGCCTCCCTTAAACCCGCTGCAAAAGACTTTAGGGTATTTTGGGACAACGCCTATGCTGTTCACGGCTTAAACGACGCCGAAGATAACCTACTTAGTGTTTATGAGGAATGCGTTAAAAACGGTAACGAAAATCTTGTTATTCAGTTTACATCTACCTCTAAAATCACCTTCCCCGGCGCAGGTGTTGCAGCTATGGCAGCAGGCAATGATGATATTGTAAGACTAAAAAAACGTATGACCGTTCAGACCATTGGCCCTGATAAATTAAATCAACTTCGCCACCTTAAAGCCTTACCATCTCTCCAAAGCATAAAAGATCATATGAAAAAACATGCTGAAATTTTAGCGCCTAAATTTAATATTGTACTTAAGAATTTGGAAGAAAACCTTTCAGAGCTTGAAATTGCAAAATGGACAAAGCCAAACGGCGGTTACTTTATAAGTCTTGACCTTTTAAACGGACTTGCAAAAAGGGTTCACACACTTTGCAAAGAAGCAGGCCTTGTTATGACAGGTGCAGGTGCTACCTTCCCTTACGGAATCGACCCTAGTGATAGCAACCTTCGTATTGCACCCTCCTACCCTTCGGTAGAGGAATTAGACATTGCTTCTAAGCTTCTTGCCACTACTGTAAAATATGCAACCCTTGAAAAACTTCTAAATAACTAAATTAAAGTCATCGGTCGACATTATTCGATTGACTTTAAGCTAAAAAAATTATATAATATATATTATAGATGAAATTTCTACCATGAGGTAGAGCGATATACCGACCTAAGGAGGAAGAAAAAATGAAAAGTAAGCGTAGACCTGCTAAAAAAATTACCTTCTTTGTTATTGTAATTTTAATTTTTCTTGCTACATACGCTGCTTTTTTTGGTGTTAGTAACTATTATGGCGACACCAAAAAGGTTTATGTAAAGGGTACCGAGGATATCCGTTGGGGTATTGATATTAATGGTGGTGTTGAGGCAATATTTATGCCCGACGTTAAAACCGAATCAATTACTCAGGCAGATATGGATTCTGCTAAGGAAATTATTGAAACAAGACTAGTTAACCTTGGTATTACAGAAAGCGAGGTTAGAACCGACACAAAGAACAAACAGGTTGTTGTTCGCTTCCCTTGGAAGCCCGATGAGTCGGATTTTGACCCCACAACCGCTATTGCCGAGCTCGGCGAGACTGCAGTGCTCAAGTTCTGCGAGGGCGAGGATAATACAAAGGTTGTTCTACAGGGCGCCGCACATATTGAATCGGCCTCTGCCCAGTACTCAAACGAGAGTGGTTACCTTGTAGCACTTAAGCTTACAAAAGACGGTGCAAGCAAGTTTGCTGAGGCAACTGCACGTCTTAAGGGACAAGTTATTTCCATTTGGATGGATGACCAGATGATTTCTAACCCCACCGTTAATGAGGTAATCACAAACGGTGAAGCGGTTATTACAGGTAATTATGATGCCGATTCAGCAAAGAAGCTTGCCGACCAAATCAATGCTGGTTCTCTTCCCTTTGCGCTTACAGTTGATAACTCTAAACTTCAAATTATAAGCCCTACACTCGGTGCTAAAGCAAGGGACGTTATGGCTATTGCAGGTATTGCCGCGTTTGCCGCAATTTGCGTTATAATGATTTTGATGTTCCGCTTACCCGGTCTTATAACATCAATCGCACTTTTGGGTCAGGTTGCGGGTATGATAGCTGCATCCTCCGGCTTCTTCCCCGGTGTTAACGGCGTAACACTTACCATACCCGGTATTGCAGGTATTATTCTTTCAATCGGTATGGGTGTTGATGCTAACGTTATTGCTTCCGAGCGTATAAAGGAAGAATTTGCTAAAGGCAAAACAATTGACGGTGCTATTGAAGCCGGCTTTGAAAACAGCTTTAATGCAGTTTTAGACGGTAACGTAACTGTGTTCATTGTTTCTGCCGTACTTATGGGTGCTTTTGGTACTTCCGACACCATAATGGGTAAAATCTTCTCACCCATTATGCAGTTCTTTGGTTCTTCGGTAACCGGTTCTGTTTACTCCTTTGGTTATACATTGCTAGTTGGCGTTATCTTCAATATGATTATGGGTGTTTACTTCTCCAAAGCTATGCTTAAGAGTGTATCACGCTTTAAGTTCCTAAGAAAGCCTTGGTTATATGGAGGTGCCAAAGATGCAAAATAAGAATTTCGATTTTATTAAAAACCGCAAATATTTTCTTATTGCATACGTTGCAATAATTCTTGTTGGCGCTATTGTTTTTGCTATTTTCGGTGCAAACCTTAGCATTGACTTTAAGGGTGGCACAATGTTTACCTACTCCTTCACTGGCAATATTGATTTAAGCGAAGCAGAAAAGGTTATTAAAGACACCTTAAAGCAGGACGTAAACGTTACTGAAAGCTCAGGCTACAACACCGACAGTAAAAACCTTGTTGTTACTCTTGCAGCTGATGAGTCTGTTTCGGCAGAGCTTCAAAACAAGGTACTTACCACACTTAAAGAAAAGTTTAAGGAAAACAAAATTGAGATTAGCGGTTCTAACTCTGTTAGCCCCACAGTTGCGGGAACCTTCTTCCTTAAGTGCTTAGTAGCCGTTGTTATTGCTGCGATTTTGGTTGTTATTTACGTTGGCCTGCGCTTTAGAAAAATAGGCGGCGTTTCGGCAGGTATGTTTGCACTTTTAGCTCTACTGCTTGACTGCTTAATTGCTTTCTGCGCTACCGTTTTCCTACGCTTGGAGCTTGACTCTAACTTTATGTCGGTTATTCTAACCATTCTTGGCTACTCTCTTAACGACACCATCGTTATCTACGATAGACTACGTGAAAACACCAAACTGTACCCCTCTATGGACTTTAGAGAGAACGTAAACCTTAGTATTAATCAAACTCTTGGCAGAACAATTAAAACCTCACTAGCTACACTTATTGCTATTTTAACAGTTATGGTTGTGGCTGAGTTTTGCGGTCTTACATCTCTTAGAAGCTTTGTTATCCCCATGGCATTTGGTATTGTTTCAGGTTCTGTTTCTACCATTACCCTTGCTTGTCCCCTTTGGTATTCTTGGCAGAACTTTAAAAACAAAAGAAAGGCCACTAAGGCATAATTTAAAAATAGTTTAAAGATTTAAATTTTGAACATAAAAGACCACCCAACAATTTGTTGGGTGGTCTTAATTTTATTTTTGGTTTAAGGTAAGATGCTATACCCTAACCTTCTATTATTTTCCAAGTACCTTTAAAGCGGTGGCTACGATATTTTCAGCAGAAAGTCCAAACTCATTTAAAAGTTCCTTAGCTGGACCAGACTTACCAAACTCATCGTTAACACCGATTTTTGTAACCTGTACAGGGTAGTTTTCTGATACAACGTCACATACTGCGGAACCAAGTCCACCTATAACGCTGTGCTCTTCTACCGTAATAATCTTACCCGTTTCCTTAGCGGCCTTAATGATAATCTCTTCATCAATGGGCTTAATGGTAGGCATATTGATAATACGAGCATTAATTCCCTGTTCCTTTAAGGTTTCATAAGCTGCAAGTGCTTCAGGCACCATAATGCCGGTTGCAATAATTGTAATATCATTACCGTCTTTAAGGGTTACGCCCTTACCAATCTCAAACTTATAGTCATCGCCGAAATATACCGGAATAGCCAAACGACCAAAGCGGATATATACGGGGCCATCGTGTTCGTAAGCAGCCTTTAAAGCAAGTTTTGCCTCGGTATCATCCGAAGGGCTAAGAACAACCATACCGGGGATTGTACGCATTAAAGCAATATCCTCAAGGCACTGGTGAGTAGCTCCGTCTTCACCTACCGAAATGCCAGCGTGTGTGGCGGCAATAACAACGTTTAGGTGAGGGTAACCAATGGAGTTTCTTACCTGTTCAAATGCGCGACCTGCAGCAAACATAGCAAAGGAGCTTGCAAAAACCTTTTTGCCGGTTGCAGCTATACCTGCGGCAATGCCAATTAGGTTTTGCTCTGCAATACCGCAATCATAAAACCTATCGGGGAATGCCTTTTTAAAGGTACCTGTTTTTGTGGCGGCAGCAAGGTCAGCATCTAATACAATAAAATCATCATGCTCATTACCTAGCTCAACCAAAGCGTTACCATAGCTTTCTCTGGTAGCAATTTTCTTAACGTCAGCCATTTTATTCCCCTCCTTATTTCACTTCTTCAAACTTAGCAAGTTCTGCTTTTAGTTCGGTCATAGCAATCTCATACTGTTCGTCATTAGGTGCGGCACCATGCCAGCTAACTTGATTTTCCATAAAGGAAACGCCCTTACCCTTGGTTGTTTTCATAACAATAGCAGTGGGCTTGTCGGTAACTGTTTCAGCGGCCGCAACTGCATTTTCAATAGCATCAAAATCGTGTCCGTCAATAACAATTACGTTCCAGCCAAATGCTGCGAACTTTTCATCAAGCGGAAGCGGTGAGTTAACGTCGGTAACGGGACCATCAATTTGAAGACCGTTAAAATCAATAAAAGCAGTGAGGTTACCAAGCTTCTTGGCGGCTGCAAACATAGCTGCCTCCCAAACCTGACCCTCTTCACACTCACCGTCACCCAAAATGGCATAAACCCTAAAGTTGTCGCCAAAATGTTTAGAAGAAAGAGCCATACCGCAAGCGGCAGATATACCCTGTCCCAAAGAGCCGGAGGTCATATCAACACCGGGGATATGTTTCATATCGGGGTGGCCTTGTAAAATACTATCCGATTTACGGAAGGTTTTAAGTAGCTCCAAATCAAAATATCCTCTATTTGCAAGTACAGAATATATACCGGGAGAGGCGTGTCCTTTAGAAAGTACAAGTCTGTCTCTTAAAGGGTTTTTTGGGTCCTTAGGGTCAATGTTCATCTTATCGAAATACAGATAAGTTAAAACATCTGCAATGGATAATGAACCTCCCGGATGACCCGATTTTGCTGAATGTACGGCCTCAATAATTCCCATACGGACCTTACAAGCAGTAGCTTTGAGCTGATTTGTTTTTACACTGTCCATAACTATTTTCCTTTCATAAATCGTTTATATTAAAAGCCCTGACTGATTAAAAACTTTTTAAAATAATCAGGCAATTCGCTTTCAAATTCCACATAGGCTTTTGTTTTGGGATGTATAAACCCAATTTTCCTGGCATGAAGGCACTGTCCATTTAACTCCTTAAAGTTACCCTTTGCATTACCGTAAACTGTATCACCCACAACGGCGTGTCCTAAATAAGACATATGCACCCTTATTTGATGGGTCCTGCCAGTATATAGGGTAAGTTTTAGGTGAGAAAATTTCTCGCTTTCACTCAGAACTTCATAGTGTGTTTTTGCTTCCTTGGAGTTTTGGGTTGTAACCGCCATTTGTTTTCTTTTAACGGGATGCCTGCCAATAGGAAGGCATATATCACCGCTTTTTTCCTTAAAATGTCCGAAAACAACCGCCTCATACTCTCTTGTAAAAGAGTGTTCCTTTATTTGCTCCGCTAAAAAATTATGCGATGCATCATTCTTAGCAACAATCAAAAGACCGCTTGTGTCCTTATCTATTCTATGTACTATGCCCGGACGCAAAACTCCATTAATACCGGATAGTCCATCCTTACAATGGTACATTAAAGCATTTACAAGCGTGCCGGTATAATTACCCGGTGCAGGATGCACAACCATACCCTTTGGCTTGTTTACAATTAGTAAATCGTCATCCTCGTAGACAACATCAAGCGGTATATCTTCAGGCAATATATCAGACAAAACGGGGTCGGGTATTAAAACCCTAACCTCATCCCCCACCGCTACTTTTAAGCTTTTTGTAACACTTTTACTATTTACAAATACAAGGTCTGCTTCAATTAACTTTGCGGCGGCCGAGCGGGTTATTTCTAAACTCTCAGCTAAAAAAGCATCTATTCTTCTTGTAAACCCCTCTACAGTTATTAGTTTTTCTTCCATGATTTATTAACTAACCCTTATTAACTTCTTCTAGAACGTTCTTTTGATTTTTACGTTCATTATATATATCAACAAGGAAGTAAAGAATTAACAGGCCAGCACCAATACAAACTGCAATATCGGCAATATTAAAAACCGGAAATGTAGGCCAGAAATGAAACTGTAGAAAATCCACAACGGCTCCGCTACGAAAAATCCTATCTATCATATTACCTATTCCGCCCGCCAAAATTAAAAGTACAGACCAAAAAAGCAGTTTACTTTTAAAGCCATTTTTAATTAGCATTGCAATACAAATAATCATAACAACAATGGTAACGCCAAGAAGCACCCAAGTATAGCCACCTAGCATACCCCAGGCGCCGCCGTTATTATGAATATGTGTAAGGTCAACTATTCCCTTAATAAGCGGTGTAGTATCACTAACCGCGTTCGCAAGGGGCACGTTTTCTAAAACGTAAAGCTTTGAAAGCTGGTCGGCAACAATCACAAGAATAGAAAAAAGTATTGCTAAAATATAGCTCATAATAACCTCCATAAAGGTTATTGGGGCATAAAGCCCCAATATTTACTATTTTAAAACACTAGCGCAACGGCTACAAATTGTTGGATGCTCCTTATCTGTACCAACTGTATCAGAATACTGCCAACAACGGCAACATTTTTCGCCCGATGCGTGCTTAACGGTAACAGATATTGGTTGCTCTCCCTTAAACTCGCCGCCCTCACCCTTCACAAGGTTTGCCTTAGATACAATAAATATCTCGGACAAACTGTCAATGGTGGAGAGAAAATCGTACATCTCGCCATCGGCATAAACGGTAATTTCGGCATCAAGAGAAGCGCCAATAACCTTTGCGGCGCGTGCCTCCTCAAGTGCTTTCTTAACGTCATCACGAACAAGGTGGATTCTATCCCATCTTTCCATCAAAGTAGTGTCTGTATCGTCGTTTGCCTTTGCCATATCGTTAAAGAGAATACTCTTTTTGTTATGTGACTCAAGGTGAGGCATAAACTGCCAAATTTCTTCAGAAGTGAACGCCAAAATAGGGGCCACCAGACGGGTCAACGTATCCAAAATACGGTAAATTGTGGTCTGCGCGGCACGACGCGTTTCGCTATCTGCCTTCTCGGTATAAAGTCTATCCTTAATAACGTCAAGGTAGAAGTTTGACATATCAATAACACAGAAGTTGTGAATTGCGTGGAAAATAATGTGGAACTCAAACTTCTCATAACCGTTAATGCAGGTTTTAACAACCTCGTTAAGGCGCATAAGCGCATAGCGGTCAATTTCGGTAAGTTTTGAGTCATCTACCATATCCTTGTTGGGGTCGAAATCCGGGATACAACCTAGGATAAACCTTGCGGTATTACGAATCTTACGGTAAACCTCAGACATTTGCTTTAGAATATCCTTGGAAACGCGGATATCAGCATGATAGTCGGAGGAAGCAACCCAAAGACGCAAAATGTCGGCACCATACTGCTCAACAACCTCATCAGGAATAATTGTATTACCGATAGACTTAGACATTTTTTTGCCTTCTCCATCTACAACCCAACCGTGAGTTACAACTGCCTTATAAGGAGAAACGCCCTTAGTGGCAACCGAGGTAAGAAGTGAAGACTGGAACCAACCACGGTACTGGTCAGCACCCTCTAAATAAAGGTCTGCAGGGAATTTCAGATAATCCCTTTCATCCAAAACTGCAGCATGAGAGGAGCCCGAGTCAAACCAAACATCCATAATATCGGTTTCCTTTTTAAACTCGGTGCAACCGCACTCGCAGTTAATGCCCTCGGGCATTAGTTCTTTAGCTTCGGCCTCATACCAAATATCGGCTCCGTGCTCTCTAAATTTATCTGCAACAAATTTAATTGTATCAGGAGTAATAATTTCCTTACCGCAGTCCTTGCAGTAGAAAATAGGAATGGGAACACCCCATGTGCGTTGTCTAGAAATGCACCAGTCGCTTCTATCTCTAACCATTCCCGCAATACGCTCTTCACCCCAACCGGGAATCCACTCAACAGAGCGAATTGCATCGATTGCCTTATCGGCAAAGTCGGCAATGGAGCAGAACCACTGCTCTGTAGCGCGGAAAAGAATAGGTGATTTACAACGCCAACAGTGAGGATATTGGTGAATAATTTTTTGAAGAGCAAACAGGCGGTTGTTTTCTTCCAGCTTCATAGCTATTGCCTTATTTGCCTTATCGGTAGTAAGGCCTTCAAACTCCCCTGCTTCCTTGGTTAGAACGCCCTTATGGTCAACAGGTACTAAAATAGGAATTTCGGGATAGTTACGACGACAAACCTCAAAGTCTTCAACACCGTGGCCGGGAGCAGTATGAACACAACCCGTACCGCTTTCAAGTGTTACGTGGTCGCCCACAATAACTAAAGAATCACGGTCAATAAAGGGATGTTTTGCAACCATTCTCTCAAGCTCGCTACCCTTTATTTTACCAATAATTTTATACTCCTCTATACCCGCCGCAGACATAGTAGAAGGAATAAGCTCGGTAGCAATTACATAATATTCGTCATTTGCAAAAACTACGCTATATTCATATTCAGGACCAACGCAAATAGCAAGGTTTCCAGGAAGTGTCCAGGTAGTTGTGGTCCAAATTACAAAGTAGGTTTTTGAAAGGTCTGCGCCAAGTGCAGAAAGTTTTCCAAAATCTTCAGTAACCGCGAATTTAACATAAATGGAATGGCAGGGGTCCTCTGCATACTCAATTTCTGCCTCAGCAAGTGCTGTTTGACATTCGGGGCACCAATAAACAGGTTTTAGGCCCTTATAGATATAGCCCTTATTAGCCATCTCGCCAAAAACCTCAACCTGCTTAGCAACATAGTTATTGCTAAGGGTTAAATATGGGTTTTCCCACTCGCCCAAAACACCAAGGCGTTCAAACTGGTTTCTTTGGCTTTCTACAAAACCAAGTGCAAAATCCTTACAAATTTTGCGAAGCTTAGCAGAAGAAATTTGCTCATCCGACTCCATACCCGCTTTCTTTCTTGCCTTAAGCTCGGTAGGAAGACCGTGAGTATCATAACCGGGTACGTAGGGTGCCTTAAAGCCCGACATATTTTTATAACGAAGTATAAAGTCCTTTAAGCTTTTATTTAAAGCGGTACCCAAGTGTATAATTCCATTAGCGTATGGAGGGCCGTCGTGAATAACGTACAGGGGTTTACCCTCATTATGCTGCATAAGCTTATGATAAAGCTTTTCCTCCTGCCAAACCTTTAAAGCTTCAGGCTCGCGGGTGGGAAGCCCGGCGCGCATAGGAAATTCGGTTTGTGGCAGATTTAATGTCTTATTGTAATCCTGCTGTTCCATTGAAATAATCCCTTTCGTGTGGTAATAAACTTAAAATTTAATTAGTCAAGTAAAACTCCGTCAAAAGCGGCCTGCTCTAAAACCTCTTCGTTTTCAAAGCTTTCGGTAGCTAGAACTTCTGCATTATCCTCAAAAACCTCAGATGCGGCCTGTTCTAAAACCTCTTCAATAATTTCTTCGGTTTCATTACTTTCAGCAACTGCGGTAGGAATAAAGTCGGCAAAGTCTGGCTCGTTATCAATTTTAAAAGCAACCGCCTTTGCTGCCCTTTCGGGGTCGTAAGGCACAGAATCGGGATACTGCTGTAAAAGTTCAAGCTGCTTTTTATGAACATCGAACAAGGTCTTTTTAAAGTCAGATGCCTCAAATTTAAGCTTTTCAAAAAGCATTTGCTGCCTTGCAACACTGTCGTGTGCAGCGGTAATAATGCCCTCAGACTTTTTAGCGGCATCCGAAAGCATTTGGCTAACCTGCTCATCAGCGGCGGCCTTTCTATCGGCAATCTCTTTTTCAAATGCTTCTAAAACTACGCCAACCTTTTGGTCAATTTCTCTTGCCTTGGCATTTGCCTCTTCTAAAATGGAAACTGCTTTTTCGTTGGCTTCATTTACAATTTGGTCAGAAAAACGCTGTGCGCTAACCAAAATTGACTGTACCTGCTCAATACTGCCGGAATTGTCAACAACGACAGGAGCGGGCTTAGTACCCGAAACCTCAAGTGCTTCTGCAAGTCTTTTACTAAGCATTCTGTTTTGTTCGATTAAAGCATCAACGTCATCGGCAATTTCAGAAAGGAAAGTATCAACGTCCTCCTTATTGTAGCCCCTAACTGCCTTATCGAACCTGACTGTTCTTATGTACTCGCCGGTATGCATAAAAATTCCCACCTTAAATATATTTTTGTGCCGTAAAAATTTCTCGGCCTTTTTTTGAAATATCTCCTCTAGAATAAATCTTATATTTACCAAAGCCCCTAACGGTAATAATATCACCGTTTTCTACCCTTTTGGTTTGTTTCAAAACCTCGAAGGAATTTATAAACACCTTACCGTCAAGAATTAAGCTTTCACAAATTGTACGGCTTTTACCCGTAAGCTTACTAACTACCGCATCTAGCCGAGGAGAAGAAACCGTAAACCGTATTTCCTCTATCCCTTGATTTTGATTAGACGGAATTAAAGATAAATCATCCACCACCGAAACCAAAACACCAACGTTTTTAATTTTATCTATTTGGTTTAAAAAATAATTTACCATTTCCTCTAAAACCAAAACGTAGGCCTCACCGTTAAAAATAAGTATATCGCCCACGGTGGAGCGCTCTACACCACTTGACATAAAGGCGCCCAAAATATCTCTATGACTTAGAGTAAAATTTCGGTTAAAGGTAATTTTAAGCGCTTTAATGGGGAAAGAATCGGTGCTGCCCTCAAGATAATCAGGAAGTGCGCCAAAAACCATTCTTTCAGCACCTTTATATCCACCAAAAAAGCAGATATTACCTCTACCAAAGGTTGCCCTTTGAACGGCCGCCGATTCACCCGCGCTTAAAAATCCCAAAAATTTAGGAATATTTCTCTGCTCACAAATCCGAATGGCGTCAAGCGCCTTGGAAGTGAGCAATTTTACTTGCTCGTCCACTAAATTTTACTCTTAAAAATTGTCGGAGAAATCTCCGCCCATCAATTCACCTAAAACATCTACGTTGTCGGGTGTAATAATATAGGTGCTGTTTGCAACCTGCTTAATGTTGCCGCGAACTGCAAAAGCAGTACCCATAAGGAAGTCAATAATTCTTCTTGAATTCTCTCTATCGGCAAGCTCAAGGTTTAAAACAACGGTTTTACCAGAGCAAAGGTGCTCAGCAATTGCGGTTGTATCTTCCTCAAAAATTCTTGGTCTTACAAGCACAACCTTAATTTGAGAGTCATCCTCATCTTTTCGGCCCGAACCGGCTCTGGAGAAAATACCGCCAAAGTCTAACTTCTTGCCGGACTTTGCTTTTGGCTCGTCATACTCTTCCTCTTTTGTGTCGAAGAAGTTTTCCTCTTCATAATCGTCCTCATAATCATCTGCGGGAAGGTTTACCATTTTCTTGAAAAAATCGTTAATTGCCATTTTTTATCCCCCTAAATATTATAATTTCTTTTACCAAATAATGCGGTACCAATTCTAACTAAATTAGCACCCTCTTCAATTGCTACTTCAAAATCGTCAGACATTCCGATTGACAGAATATCCATACTACTATTATATAATTTTTTATCCCTAATTTCAAGGAATAGATTATACATTTCTCTAAAATATTGTCGATTTTCCTCGTTTTTTTCACAAATGGGCGGAATTGCCATAAGTCCTCTCACAAATACGCCCTTCAGCTTAGAAATTTCATCTATATATAAAGCAAGTTCTTCCTTTAAAAAACCGCTTTTGCTTTCTTCTTTTCCTATGTTTACCTCGAGCAAAATATCGGTTACTATACTCCTTTTTTCACTTAAATCACTAATAACCTTAGCAAGTTTTAAGGAGTGCACCGACTGAATCAAAGAAACCTTTCCTACAATATCCTTTACCTTGTTAGTCTGCAAATGGCCAATAAAATGGCGCTCGGCCAAGGACGAAAGGTTATCTTCCTTAGATAAGAATTCCTGCACCCTGTTTTCGCCTATAAGGTTAATTCCGCTTTCTATTGCAAAATTTATAACCTCTGCATCAATGGTTTTAGTGGCGGCGAGCAGGCGAATATCTCGGGCTTCCCTGCCGCTTTTTTTAGCAGCAATTTCAATCCTACTTAAAATGTCTTTATAATTTTCACTGAAAATTTGCTTACGCTCTAAAACAGTCAAAGCGCTAGCTGATGTATTTTCCGTCATAAAGGTTTTTCCCCTTTTCAATTACCTCGTCAAAAAGTCTGATACCCGAACCGCTGCCCATTTCATCATTTTTACAAATAGAGAATGTGTCGGCGGTATAAATTATTTCAACCGGTCTGAACTTTACAATAGAGCCCTGAATGGTATAAACGCCCGTTTTGCCATCCACAACCCTTATGGCCTTATTGCTTATTCTAATACCCTCGTACCTTTCGGTAACCACAGTCATTTTAGCAAGACGGGTAGTAGCAATTTCACCGTTCATAGTGTTGCAGGAGAATATAACAAGCGCTTCATTTGCGCTATCTGAAACATTAATTTTATGCACCTTGGCGGTAAGCTCCTTAGAGCCCTCAATAGGTGTTATTAGGGTAACAGTATTGCCTATACTGAATTTTAAGTAATCGTCGCCCGTCATTTTAGTAATAATATACCAGTCGTAGCTTGTAACAATTTTACCAAATCCAATTTTTTGTTCGGCATTTTTCAGTTTATTAAAAATACCAACATCCATATTATCAATATCAGAAATTTTAAGTATATCCTCAAGTCCGTCAACGTTGGATACAAAAAATCCCGAAGCGTTTGAGGTTATACTTTGAACGGGTGGCTGAAGCATGGCAGTTAGCGCCGTAACCTCATTTTGAAGCGAAGCAATGAGCCCATCAAAGCCACTTACCTCACCAGTTAGAATTTGTTTTTTATTCATTTGAACTAAAAGTTGGTTAGAAAGACTATCCGTATTTAAGAAATTGCCGTTATCGTTAGCCGTTAAGAAATCAGTATAAACACTGTTTATTTTGTTATTCAGCGTATCTAAATCAACTGCAGAGGGATCACTCATCGAATTCATTGACTTTAAGGTTTCAATTTGTGCGTTAAGCTCGTCCACCCTCACCTGTGTTGCGGCAATGGCAGGACTTGCATAAACACTTGCGATTACACCACCCTTTGACACCTTTTCACCGTCAAATGCTACGTAGCGTTCATTTCCCGTGGCGGTATAATCAATAACCTGCTCTTGCCTTACAAAATAGCCCTCAACCTCAATACCGCTAAGCGCCTCAAAGCTGACTGCAGTGGCAGTAGTAATTGGCTTATAAATAACCGAATAAATTTGGTATCCTAAGAAAAGAA
>JAZQSV010000018.1:0-16768 GCA_045630265.1 Acutalibacteraceae bacterium | reverse complement strand
CCGGTGTCCATTACGTATATAAGACCTTTTGCGTCTGTAAAAATATCTCTTGAGTCATTAAATGCGGAGATGCCTAAATCCGCACCTGTAATAACCCTATCAAGCTCATACATAGGAGTGGAAGAAACAGGAAAATCGCTCCTGCCTGTTGTATTCGCCCAGTATGTGTAATTATCTGAGGCGCTTTCTCCTATATTTTCTGCAGATGCGCTTACCGCAAAAATAGAGGTAAGCATTAAAAGCACCAGAAGAAAAGCAGATATTTTACACAAAGCTTTTTTAGTATTGTTAATCTTTGTCATATTAACCTTCCTCCTATGCTTATTTAATACCCGAGCTGCTCATAGTCTTGGTAACGCTTCGCTGTGATACAAGGTAAACCAAGATAGGCGGAATCATCAAAAGCACTGTAATTGCCATAGACGCGCCTTGTCGGGACAAACCACCCTGGGCAACCGTTGCCGCCGCTACGGGAAGTGTTTTAAGTTCTTCAGTGAAAATTGTACCTGCAGGTTGTAATGACCACATATCTCTAAAGGAGAAAAGGGTAAGTGTTAGCCAAGCAGGTCTAACGTTGGGCATTGCAATTTTCCAGAAAATCTGGAATGGGCCTGCACCATCTATCTTGGCGGCCTCAATAAGCGGATCAGGAATGTTGGAATCCATAAACTGCTTCATAAGGAAAACGCCCATTGAAGAAGGAATTGCAGGTAAGATATATACCCAGTAGGTATCAATTAGTCCCATATAAGAGAATATGAGATAACGCGGAATACTAAGTGTATATGCGTTGTAAAGAAGTGACATCTGAATAATGGTAAAGATAAGTTTTTTACCCTTAATCTTTGTCTTGGAAAGAACATAGGCAGCAGCTGCTGCTACCAAAACGTGGAAGAAGGTTGTAACAACGCTTATGAAGATACTGTTAAAAGCGTACCTTGAAAAAGGAACTGTAAGGTTATCCATAATGCTGGGAAGCAATACGTAGTTTTCGGTTGTGGGATTGACAACGTAAAAACGGGGCGGGAAAACCAAAAGCTCATCCAACGGTTTAAAGGAGGTGATTACGCAATAAACCATTGGTAAAACAGAGAAAGCACCGAAAAGTACTAAAAATACGGTATAAAAGAAGTTACTTGCTCCCGAACGGGTGTACCTTTTATACTGGTCGCGGCGGGTTGCCTTTAAGCGAAGTCTTTGGAGACGGCGTGATTCTGCATTACTTAACGTATTATTCATTCAAACACTACCTCCCCGCCATATTAACTACTTTACCAAGTAGGTTCTTAGAAACTGACATCATTATAAAGAGCACAACAGACATAGCTGCTGCATAACCCATTTCATACCTTGAAGCACCAACATCGGTTAGTAACAAAAGGAGTGTGTCGGTTGCGTTGTTAACACTAGGATATCCGCAAAGGGTTTGCGGAACAACGCTAACCGAGAAGGCGGCCTGGATTTGCATAACAACACCGAACATCAAAATGCTCTTCATAGAAGGAATGGTTATGTACCAAAGTTCCTGCCAACGGTTTCTGATTCCGTCAATAGCGCCTGCCTCGTAAAGTTCGGGGTTA
The DNA here is from genome assembly GCA_045630265.1 of Acutalibacteraceae bacterium. Taxonomy (GTDB): domain Bacteria; phylum Bacillota; class Clostridia; order Oscillospirales; family Acutalibacteraceae; genus UMGS1279. The sequence continues at coordinate 15,188 of JAZQSV010000018.1, read as the reverse complement.
ACGTTTTGAAGACCCGAAATGTTAGAGAGGAAGGTAGTACCCATACTCAGCCACAACTGAACTATACATATAACAGGCATTGCATATTCGGCGCTTTGCAACCACTGAATAGGTGTTACGATAAGGCCGAGCGACATTAGCGTACCGTTTATATAACCGTAGGAGTCGCCGCTAAACAGCATCTGCCAAATGAAGTATGCGCTACCACCAAGTGCAGGAGCATAGAAAAGGAAGGAAAGGAAGGTACGAACGGTAGGACCGAACTCATTAACCATCCAAGCAAGGAAGAAGGCAAGAGCAAAACCGATAGGTCCTGTAATAATTGCAAGGGTTAAGGTGTTGCTGAGTGCCTTCGGGAAAACGTCGTCCTGAAGGAACATACGAAGGTAGTTTTCAAAACCAATGAAACGCGGCATAGAAACCGAGTCAAAATCGAAAAAGCTTAAAACTACAGATGTAATAACCGGCAAAATTGTAAAGATGAAGAAAAGAATGAAGAAGGGCGCAAACATTAAATAGTGTGTTAAGTCGCCTTTAAAACGTTCTCTTCTGCGTATTTTTGCCATTTCTGCCGCTGTAGGAGAATTTACGTTATTCATTTTTCACTACCTCCTTACTTAATATTGTACTGTGCTCGTTTGCGCTGAATTTCGGCGTCTGCCACTTCAGCCCACTGAATGAGCATATCTTTAGGATTCTTACCACCACTTACAACGTTCCAGTATGCCTGATAAATAGCTCTGGAGGTGTAGTAGCTTCCGGGAACCTCGGGAACTTCCTGAATCATCCTAAGCTGAGCCAAAAGCTGTTCAACAGTTTCGTTATTCCAGCCCATTTTGGTAAGCGCCTCTACATTAGAAGTAGCAACACGTCCTGCAACGCCAAGGATAGATTCGCAACCGTTGGAGTATGCAAGCTGAGTATCTGCAGAGGTCCACCATTTAAGGAATTCCCAACCAAGCTTAGGATGTTTAGCAATTTTCAAAATACCGCAACCCGAACCTGCACCGGCCTGAATGTTATTTACTGAGCCATCCTCATTGACGTAGCCTGGAATAGGAATCATCTTCCATTTACCATTGATTTCCTGAGCGGCCATATCAAGAGAAATGTAAAGTGTGTATGGCTGAACACCCATAGGCATAATACCTAAGCGGAAACGATTATAGAATTCAGCAGTAATCGGGAAACCATACTCGGTATAGAAGTTGGTCCAGAATTCAAATGCCTTAATGGATGTACCGGTAGCAAGAAGTGTACCAGAGTGGTTTTCGTTATAAATATCTCCACCCATCTGCATTATAAGTGTAGGCAAAATTCCTGTATCAATGGTCGTGGAGTTAGGCATACATGCCTGTAGGTTATTTCTGTAGAATACCGAAGCAACATCAATATACTCATCCCAAGTGGTAGGTGGCTCCAACTTATACTCTTCGAAAATATCGGTACGGTAGAAGAGCATATTGAAGGTGTATGTATCGGGCATTGCGTAAATGCCGTCTTGGAAGGTATAAGGAAGTGTGGGGTTCATTTTGGGATTAGCGCCATCCGGCTTGAACCTCTTAAGGGTATTTGTAAAATCACCTGTATATTCGTCGGTGAACTCCCTTGTTTCGGGGTCGTACTTGTCGAACTGCTTAAGGTCAATCATTCCGCCACGCAGAGCAAGGTCAACGGGAGAAGTACGGGGCATATTAAGCGAGCAGTCAGGTCCGCGGCCCGAAAGAATTGCCTGAACGTAGGAAGCGTTTGAAAGCTGTAGGTTTACTCCAATTCCGGTAGAGGGAGTGAAGGAAGATTCGAGCAGATTGTTAAGAACGCGAATCTGGTCGCGGCCCCAGTTGGCCCAAATAGTAACAATCTCATCGGTCTCGGCCTTACCTGAAACACTGTTGTAGTTAGAGTTAAAGGATGCAAGGAAACGCTGTAAGCTAAATGAGGTTCTCTTCCACCAACTTGCGGTAGGATTAACAAACTCGGTGTCGGGAGCCGCAACCTCAAAATAGTCAATACTTACCGACTGCTCCATCATAGAGTAAGCAAGTGCGCTAACACTGGTATAGTTGGAGAAGTAGGAGTTCATATATTGGTGTGCAGTGTGCTTATGAGCTATCATCTCGTCGATAATAACTGCGAAAGCACGAATCGAGGTGGCATTTGTACCACCGGTTTTACCTGCAAGCTTTTCGGTTTGCTCTGCTATTCTGTAAAGCTCGTCGCTATATGTCTGCAAGGTATCAAGGAAACCGGGAATCTGGTTAAACAACTCGTAGTCACGGCTGGTATCAGGTGTGGAACCGGTAACCATAACCATTTTTCTGTAAAGGTCGCCTACCTTACCCATAAGGGAGATAAGGTCGCGAACGGGCTGCTCAAGGTCGCCCAAAACAACCTCCATAGCCAGCTCGTGCTCGCCCTCTTTCAAATAAAGAAGATAGGGGTTGCCTTCGTCGTCGCCAAACTCTTTATATTCCCAGTTAAGGCAATAAGCAAAGCCGATTTCGCCTGCTTCAGCAAAGGGCTGAACTCCGTCAACCGTGAGTTTACGGTAGGAAATGCCGTTAACAACAAGGTTTTGCTTGTAGCGAATGCCAAGCTTATAATATCCACTTTCGGGAACCGTAAATTTCCAGGTGATTTTCTCGCCTGGCTTTTGCCAGTTAAGGTCGCCCATAAAGTTAATACGGGTTTTGTAGGGGTCAACACCGTTTTTAGAGGAAACAGTGGGGTCGCCCTGGTCGTACTGAGGAACCAAGGAGAAGGTGTTCTTGAAAGCAGCGGTCTCGCCCTCTATTTTAATTGGTTTCTCAAGAGTTGCATTTTTGGAACTATCATAATCGGCAGAAACAGTATCATAATCTTTATATTCCACAGGAATATCAAAAACAATCTCATTAAGGGCGAAGGGTTCAGCCAAAGATGAGATTTCAATAATATGTTTGCCTGCTTTAAGGGGCAGTGCATAGGGCTCTGACCTGATTGCAGCAGGGTCCTTAAAGTAGTTTTGCTGGAATGCATAATATTCTTTCTGTGCAGGAGCAAACTCGTTACCGATGCCGTCAACACGAATATCACCATCGTCAACAAAACATCTGGGAAGAGTAAAGTCTGTCATTGCAGAGAACAGAACCTCCCCATCCACCTTCATACCAAGTGAGATAGGATTATTTCTCTTGGGGAGAGCATAGTAATCAAACCTTACAGTGTAAAGTCCGTCTGTGGGGATATTAACCTCGTAAACTACGCTACCTTCCTCATTTGCCCATTTTAAAACGGTTGCTTTGCCCTCAAAGGTGTCGAGCTTTTCTACTACCGCTCCATTTAAGGATTTATAATCAACAGCGTCAACAGTAACGCTATTGGTTGCATTAGCAAAATCCCCATATGCAGCAATATAGCTTTCATATGATAACTCGTCGCCACTAATGTTTTTAACTGCATCAGAGTCGGCAAGCACTTGGGATTCTTCGGCAGAGCTGCCGAAAACAGTAATGCTTGTAAGTAACATTACCACTGCCAGTGCAAGGCATAACTTTCTTTTCATTAGTTTTCCCTCCGCTAATAAAATTTGGAATACGTTTTGTCCACCAATTTTTTGGGTAATCTTAAAACCTATAATCAATTGTATGTAAGAGATTTACCATTCTTGCTTTCGGGATACTGTAACCGAAAAAGGTGGCACAAATTTTTCCGCCGCTTTTATTCAAAGCATATATTTATATAATTTTATAATATTATGCGTCCACCCCACAGATATTAAAAATAAACAAGAAAAACAACCTTTTGCTATGCATTTTTCGATGTTTACTAGTAAAAACCTGCGATATTTGGTGATTTTAGACAAGCAAATTACACCCTACACATAATACCACTAATTACTATTTTATTTTACCATATTTTAAAGACAATTAAAGTCTAAATTTTGGTTAACTTTTAGTAAATCTTTAAACCTTTTTACAACATTTTTTACATCATACTGATTTTTTACTACTTTTTTAGTGTTTATCCCCATTTTTTAGACAAAAAAAGACATTTTTTGTACTTTTAAAACCCAAAACCGCCCTTTTTCACATATTTAAAGTAAAATATAATCTTTTTGAATAAATTATAAACTTTTTGTAAACACCACGCGTTGGCGCCCAAGTTTTCGAAAATAAATTGCCAAAAAGGTGTAGCCTTTTATCCCGCGGACTAAATCTTTGCATATTTTACTGTCCGGTTTTATAGGTAGGCAACCTAATTCACTGCTCAGACAGTATGTTGTTTTACTGTTACAAATAAACAACTTCATTACTTTTCAGGCAGGACACAAAATAACGGCCCCCGCTTTTGCGGAGACCGTTATTTTTTTATGTCTTATTGAGTGCAAGTAATAAGAACATTAGTTATTTCTTTTAAATATTACTTTGCTAAAAATTATTCGGCAACCTTAAGGTCATAATACTTCTTAAGGGTTTCAACAGCAGTCTTTACATTGCCCTCGAATGCCTCTTTAGAGGTATCGAAGTAACCAACGTAAGAGTTGCCAGCTGCCTTATTAGCGTTCTTATAGAACTCTGTACCATCAGCATCGGTCATACCCATAGCAACGAAAGAGGATGCAGGGATTTCACCGGCCTGAGATACGTTTTCAGCAATGTGATTACGGTCGAAGAGAAGACCCATTGCTTTACGGATTTCCTGCTGTGCCTTTTCCTTCTCTACTGCGTCAAGCTTAGAACCGGGGAGGAGGTCCTCGTTAACGTTCCAGCATACGTAGTAGGTACCGATTTGACCAGCTACAACAAAGTTGTTGGGATAATCCTTCTTAAGGGTTGCGATTTCGTTGGTAGGAACATCGTCGATGAACTGCCAGTCGCCCTTCTTGAAGTTAGCAAGCATGTTGTTTGCATCGTCAGAGAGGTAGCAGCTAATCTTTTCCATAGAAACCTTATCTTTGTCGATGTAGTTGGGGTTCTTCTTAAGAGTAATAATGCTCTTGTGCTCCCAACCGGACATTACGTAAGGACCATTACAGATGTAAGTAGAAGCTTCAGTAGCCCACTTCTCGCTGTTGTAAGCAGAGCTGTGTACAGGGAAGTATACAGGGAATGCCAAAAGCTCATCCCAGTAGTTAACTGCATTGGAGATGGTAACGGTAAGAGTTCTCTTAGCGTCATCAGCAGTTACTGCAAGGTTGCCATCTTCGTAACCCTTAACGATTTCGAACATGTAGCCGTAGACAGAACCAAGGTCAGCAGGAGCTGCACGGTTCCAAGCCTTCTCAAAGTCGGAAGCCTTGAGAGCGTCGCCGTTGGACCATTTGAGGCCTTCACGGAGAGTATAGGTGTAGGTTACGGTACCGTCATCGTTAGCAACACCCTTAACAAGCTCTTCAGCAGCGTCAGCAACGATGGTGAGCTTGCCGTCAACGTTAGCCCATTTTGCAAGACCTGAGAAAAGGTGAGCAATCATGGTAGCGCCGTCAACTGCAGAGTTAAGAGGGGGGTCAAGTGTGTCAGGCTCAGAAGCAAGACATACGTTGATGTTATCGGTTTTGCCGTTAACAGTTGTGTTCATAAAGTATTTGTAGCCAAGGGGGTTAGAGAAGAAGCCCTTAACGCCGTCAGCAATCATATAAAGGTCGGTGTAGTAGTAGATAGGAGTAATACAACCGGTCTCCATAAGCATATCCTCAGCAAGGTGCATCATAGCATAACGTTTCTCGTTATCTGTGCAAGCCTTGATAAGGCCGATAAGTACGTCATAGGTTTCTGCCCAAGTACCGTTTTTAACGTTCTCGCCGCCGTAAGGAGTGAGGTCAACGTTGTACATTTTAAGGTCTTTGTGAGCGCCTTTACCGAACTGAACGTCGTTGTTACCGGAAGCGCTGGTCCACATATCAAGGAAGCAGATAGGATCGTTGTAGTCAGCAATCCAACCGTTACGAGCTACGGTGTAGTCGCCGTTTTTACGGGTGTTAAGGAATGTATTCCATTCCTGGTTCTCAAGGTTCATGTTGATACCAACAGAAGCAAGTGCGCCCTGAAGATACTCAGCAATTGCCTTGTGAGAGTCATTAGTGTTGTAAATATAGTTAAGAGTAGGAGCTTTAACAGTATCGCCGGTTTTGGCGCCGCCGCAAGCTGCCATACTAAAAAGCATTACAACAACTAACGCTAAAGCAAGAATCTTTTTCATGAAAATCAATCCTTTCATATTTTGTTACAAACTGCCCCTTGGGTATGCACTCTTACCTCGGGGCATTTCTAACCTAAATTAATTTATTTCCGCAACCTTATGACAGGCCACGAAATGTCCCTTAGATACCTCTTTAAATTCAGGTACCTCCATAGCGCACTGCTCACTTGCATATGGGCAACGCGTTCTGAAGGGACAACCTGAAGGAGCGTTTAGGGGACTAGGAATGTCGCCCTCAAGAGAAATGCGCTGATTTGCTCTTGCTATCTTCGGGTCGGGAACGGGAACTGCAGACATAAGTGCCTTTGAGTATGGGTGAAGAGGTCTTTCATAAATTTCTTTGGAATCGGCCAGCTCAACCATTTTTCCAAGGTACATAACCGCAATTCTGTCACTAATATGCCTAACAACCAAAAGGTTGTGAGCAATAAATAAATAGGTAAGACCAAGCTTATCTTGAAGCTCGTCAAACATATTGATGACCTGCGCTTGAATAGAAACGTCCAATGCCGAAACAGGCTCATCACAAACTATAAACTCAGGGTTAACGGCAAGTGAACGGGCAATACCGATTCTCTGCCTTTGCCCACCCGAAAATTCGTGAGCGTAGCGGCTAGCGTGCTCGCTGTTAAGACCAACGTGCTCCATAAGCTCCAAAATCCTTGCTCTACGCTCCTCAGGAGTTTTGCAGAGGTTATGGATATCAAGCGGCTCACCAATAATGTCAGCAACCGTCATACGAGGGTTTAAAGATGAATAGGGGTCTTGGAAAACCATTGTTGCCTTTTTGCGGAACTCGGTAATATCCTGCTTGGTTACAATTTGCTTTCCATCGTACCATATTTCACCCGCTGTGGGTTTATAAAGGTTAAGAAGTGTGCGGCCAACTGTAGTTTTACCGCAACCCGATTCACCAACCAGGCCCAAGGTTTCCTGCCTATTTATAGCAAAGGAAACGTCGTCAACCGCCTTAAGCGGCTTTGTTTTCATAAAACCAACGTTGATATCAAAATACTGTTTAAGATTTTTGACTTCAACAAGAGGTGTGTTTTTTAGATTATCACTCATTTTCACTACCTCCTGCCTCTTCAAGTTCTATTTCGCCCTTTTCATATGCTTCTTTAACATTCATCCAACAAGCTGCTCTATGGCAGTTGTTAATGTCAAGCGCGGGAGCACGTTCGGTTAAGCATACCTTCATGGCCGCATCGCACCTGGGGGCAAAGGGACAACCCTTTGGCATATTAAGAAGGTCAATGGGAGTACCGGTAATGGGCTGTAATTTTGTTCCCGCCGTATTTGCAGTGGGGATAGAACGCATAAGGCCCTTTGTGTACTCATGCTTCGGGTTATAGAAAATCTCATCCGCGGTGCCCTGCTCACAAATGGAGCCGGCATACATAACAACAACCTCGTCGCAAATCTGCGCTACAACACCAAGGTCGTGAGTAATCATGATAATTGCCATGCCAAGTTCTTTTTGAAGGTTCTTCATAAGCTCCAAAATCTGTGCCTGAATGGTAACGTCCAAAGCGGTTGTCGGCTCGTCAGCTATCAAAATATCCGGTTCGCAGGCAAGGGCCATTGCAATAACAACCCTCTGTCTCATACCGCCCGAAAATTCGTGGGGGTACTGCTTCATTCTTTTCTCCGGCTCGTTAACGTTAACAAGGCGAAGCATTTCAACCGCTCTTTCATATGCCTCTTTTTTATTACGGTTGGTATGAAGAAGTATTGCCTCCATAAGCTGGTGGCCTATTGTATAGGTAGGATTAAGCGAAGTCATAGGATCCTGGAAGATGATAGAGATTTTGTTACCTCTAATCTCCTTCATTTCCTTTTCGCTTGCGCCTACAAGCTCTTTACCGTCAAACTTAATGGAACCGCCTACAATTTTGCCGGTGGGGGCCAAAATCTGCATAATGGAATATGCCGAAACCGATTTTCCCGAGCCCGACTCACCAACTATGCCTAAAACCTTACCTCTTTCCAGGTTATAGGAAATGCCGTTTACGGCCTTTACCTCGCCTGCGTCGGTGAAGAAGGAGGTACGTAAATCTTTAACTTCAAGTAAAGCCATTTAAAATATACCTCCCTAACTATTTAGCTTCGGGTCAAATGCATCTCTTAGTCCGTCACCAAAAAGGTTAAGCGACAAAACAATAAGCGAGATAACTATTGCCGGAATTATTAGTCTGTATGAATATGAGTGAATTCCGTTAAGTGCCTCAGAAGCCAAGGAACCAAGAGAAGGCATAGGTGCGTTAACACCAAGACCCAGGAAGGAAAGGTAGCTTTCTGTAAAAATAGCACTTGGAATTTGAAGGGCTGTTGAAACAATAACAACTCCTATGCAGTTGGGCATAAGGTGTTTTGTTATAATACGTTTGCCCTTTGCACCCGAAGCACGGGCGGCCAAAACGTATTCCTGTTCACGAAGGGTTAAAATCTGTCCTCTGATAAGACGGGACATAGAAACCCAGTATAGAAGACCAAAAACTATAAACAAGCTTATAATGTTTGGTCCTATTCTTTCAAGCACCGTGCCCTCAATAGCTTCGGAAAGTCCCGAAACCTTTAAGGCAGACGCCAAAAGTATAACCATAAGCATATCGGGCAAGGAATAGATGATATCAACTATTCTCATAACAATTATATCAACCTTGCCGCCGCAGTAACCTGCAATAGAGCCCACCGTCATACCTATTACCAAAACAATAAGACTGGCAAAGAAACCAACTGCAAGAGAAATTCTTGTTCCGTAAACAACACGAATAAAATAGTCTCTACCAAGTGAGTCGGTGCCGAAAATATGGGGGAAAACCTTCTCCCCTGCTGCTATTTTGGCCTGCTCAGTCTCACCGTACTCAAACGGCATTAGGTTAGAGTACGAAGGGTCTGTAGGTTTGCCCAGTGAAATTCCAAGCTGTTTATCGTAAGAATAAGGCCAGAACATAGGCAAAAAGATACAGGTCAGTGTGATAATTACAACTATAAAAAAGCTGACAGTTGCAACCTTATTTTTAAGTAGTCTCTTAACGCCGTCCTTAAAAAATGTGGTGGACGGACGCATTTGAACCATATATTCCTTCTCCGCCTCGGTTGCGGGTAAGAAGGAATCTACATTCAAATGAAAACTAAGTGGGAATTTTTTCATTTTAACTTTCTCCTACCGCTTATTTTTTACTCCAAATTGATTCTTGGGTCAACTACCTTATAGAGAAGGTCGCTTATAAGGTTCATTGTAACAATTAAAATGGCTAAGATAATTGTTGTGCCCATAATAAGCGGATAGTCGCGGTTGGTAATACTGTTAACAAAGTCTTTACCTATTCCGGGAACGGCAAAAATCTGCTCAACAACCAAAGAACCGGTTACAATGTAAGCTAGCATTGGTCCAAAATATGTTATAACGGGGATAAGAGCGTTTTTAAGTGCGTGGCCGAAAATAATCTTTGTCTTGGAAACGCCCTTCGCTCTTGCTGTTCTAATGTAGTCCTGCCCTAAAACGTCAAGCATACTCGAACGGGTAAGACGCGTTATGTTGGACAGCGGCGAAAGGGACAGCGTTATAATAGGAAGAATTAGACCTGCCGATGTTGTTCCGTTTGCCGGCAACCACTTTAGACTTATCGCAAAAACTATAAGCAATATTGAGCCCATTATAAAGGATGGCATTGAAACGAAAGCCGTTGTGAACACCATAATAATCCTATCAATAAGCTTATTGCGCCTAAGGGCCGCAATAGCACCAAGTATAACACCGAAAACAAGTGCAATGCCTGCCGCAGCTGCACCAAGCTTTGCAGAGGTTTTAAGACCATCGCCTATAATATCAATAACCTCTCTGCCACGCTGCTTAATGGAAGGACCAAAGTCAAACTTTGTTACAATATCCTTTAAATAAGTACCAAACTGTACAAGCAGTGGCTTGTCCAAGCCATACTTGGCTTCAAGTGCCGCCTGCACCTCTGCCGAAACGGCCTTTTCACTTGTAAAAGGACCGCCCGGAACGGCGTGCATTACGAAAAACGTAATTGTGATAACAAGAAAAACCGTAAATATTGCAAGAAGCACACGCTTTACAATATAAAACGCCATTTTAGAATCCAAAAAATTCATCCCCTCAAAAATTCAAGGCAGACCTAAGGAGGACTATTTTGCCAAAACCTTAAGTCTAATACCTATTTTTATGTTGTAACGCTATTTGCCGCGCTATTTATTGATTTATCACTTTAGTGCGGCAAAATATAGTTATGTAAGATAATTATAACCTATTTTTGCGATTATGTCAATCGAAAAGAGTCGCTATTTAGGTTAAATTATTTTACATATATAACTATATTTGCTTAAAAATCTGCTAATTTTTATTATAAATTTTGTTCTTCGGCAATTTTTCTGCCCATTAAAACACCCATTACAGATGCCATCATAAGTCCTCTTGTCCAACCGCTGGAATCACCAAGACAGTGAAGTCCCTTAATGTTGGTATTAAGGTTTTCATCCATCTTAACGCGATTGCTATAAAATTTAAGCTCGGGCGAATAAAGTAAGGTTTCTATTGAAGCAAAACCGGGAACAACCTCATCCATAGCCAAAATAAAGTTAATTATATTGGTCATAGCCCTATAAGGCATTGCCGCAGTAATATCGCCCGCTACCGCATCGGTAAGGGTGGGGCGGATATTAGATTGCGCGAGCTCCTTGGGCCAGGTACGTTTGCCATCTAAAATATCACCAAAGCGCTGTACCATAATGTGTCCGGCGCCAAGCATATTTGTAAGTTCGCCCACCTTTTGTGCATAAGCAATAGGTTGATTAAAGGGGTGACTGAAGTTGTGAGAACACAAAATAGCAACGTTTGTGTTGCCCGATTTAAGTTCCTTATACGAATGTCCGTTAACAACTGCAAGGTCGTTATCGTAATTTTCCTGACTTACAAAGCCACCCGGATTTTGACAGAAGGTTCGCACCTTGTTTTTAAAGGGCTTCGGATAACCGATAAGTTTTGATTCGTAAAGCACCTTATTAACCTTTTCCATAACCTCATCACGAACCTCAACACGAACACCAATGTCAACCGTACCGGGTTGATGTGCAATATCGTGCTCTGCGCAAAGACCCTCTAACCAATCGGCGCCGCGGCGACCCGTAGCCACAATGGTACGGTTTGCTAAAACCTCTACCTGTTCCTTGCCGTTGGTAATTTGAACGCCCTTGCAAACGCCGTCTTCAATAATAACGTCGTTACATTCATAACCGAACATAATTTCAACACCATTATTAAGTAGGTACTGCTCCAAAGCATAGTAAATATCCTGTGCTTTTTCGGTACCAAGGTGGCGTATGGGACAATCGACAAGCTTAAGTCCCGCCTTAATGGCACGTTTTCTTATGTCCTTAACCTCTTCGGTGTTGTTAATACCCTCGATATGGGTATCCGCACCGAACTCAAGGTATATACTGTCGGTGTAATTTATGAGCTCTTGGGCAAAATCTTCCCCAATTAGCGAGGGTAAATCTCCCCCCACCTCATAGCTTAAGGAGAGCTTTCCGTCCGAAAATGCGCCTGCGCCCGAAAATCCGGTTGTAATATGGCAGTAGGGTTTGCAGTTTACACATTGCTTGGTTTTATGTTTGGGGCACCTGCGGTTTTCAATAGCCGCTCCCTTTTCCACAATAAGAATTTTATCCTTACAACCTTTTCTTAAAAGTTCAATAGTTGTAAAAATTCCTGCGGGGCCCGCACCGATAATTACAATATCCTTTTTCATAAAAATTTACTCCTTTTAAATAGACTTAGTATCTATGCATTGGAGACAGGGTAGCGCGATATATCCGAATACGTTTTTAAAATGTGGATTTTCGCTCTATCTTTGTTAAAATACTCGTAAATCCGAAAGGATTTACTGCGTTTTTGCCTTTATAGAACAAAAATCCTCTATTTTAAAAATCTTTGACCTCAAGGGGAGGAGATTTTGTGTGATTTTTGTTCATTTAAGGCGTAGTAATGTTTCGCCTTACAAGAATTAAATGGGCAAAAAGAACCAAAATATGCCGCTTTGAGGCGTATTAGGATATATCACTCTACCCTAGGGTAAGCGATATATCCGAATACGTTTTTAAAAGTAGGAGTTTCGCTCTGCCCTAAGGGCAAATAACCGCCCACAGGGGAACGCCCTGTAGGCGGTATAATGCCAAATACTTGGTATTCCCAAAAGGTAAAACTATCTCTTGGAGAACTGAGGTGCACGACGTGCGCCCTTAAGACCGTATTTCTTACGCTCTTTCATTCTCGGGTCACGAGTAAGAAGGCCGGCTTTTTTGAGTGTGGGACGAAGTTCCTCATCAAACTGTAAAAGAGCACGGCTAAGGCCATGACGAATAGCGCCTGCCTGACCTGTAACGCCACCACCTGCTACGCGACAAACAATATCAAACTTGCCGTCAGTAGCGGTAAGACTAAGGGGCTGACGAACGATGAGCTTTAATGTTTCAAGACCAAAATATTCGTCAATATCACGGTCGTTAATTGTTATTTTTCCTGTACCGCTGTATACGCGTACACGGGCTACCGAGCTTTTACGTCTGCCGGTGCCATAGAAATAAGGTTTTCCTTCAAACATAACTTCCATACCCTCCTACTTAAAATTCCCAAACTTCGGGCTTCTGTGCTGCGTGCTTGTGAGCATCGCCGCTGTAAACACGAAGACGGGTAAGTGCTTTGCGACCAATGGTGGTGTCGGGAACCATACCCTTAACTGCCAAAGTCATTGCAAGTTCGGGGCGGGTAGCCATAAGAGTTTTATACTTAACCTCTTTAAGGCCGCCAACGTAACCGGTATGACGACGATAATATTTGTTCTCAAGCTTATTTCCTGTAAGAACAGCCTTATCTGCATTGATGATAATAACGTGGTCTCCACAATCAACGTGGGGAGTAAACTCGGGTTTAACCTTTCCTCTTAAAAGGTCAGCAGCTTTAACTGCAACGCGTCCGAGAGGTTTTCCGGCAGCGTCAATAATATACCATTTGCGCTGTACTTCAGCCGGTTTTGCCATAAAAGTAGACATTTTTATTCCTCCTAAAAATTTTTCAGCTTGATTATAATACCACAAGCAAGGTGCATTGTCAACACATTTTTGAAACTTTTTTAATTTACAACTTACTATCTCGTTTTTGCTCGTTTTTGCTCGTTTTTTCTCATTTTTTCTCAATTATGATTTTTAGATTTTTCAACAAATTTAAGGCCCCAAATAAAATATTGGGGCCAATTTTCAAAACTTCTTTGTGCTTTCTATATATTATAATGAGTTTTGCAAAACACCTTTTACCTTTTTGCAACAATCCCTTAAAACAGATGCAGGACTACATAAACGGTGCAAAGATGTAAAGAAGGGTTTGTTTTATTTTTGTTGCTAGGGGTCGCTTTTTCCATTTTTCCATTACTATTTCCTCGCTGTCCGCCTGCAGTGTTAAAAAGTGCTTTTTAATATCCTTTACGGTGTCGCTGCCGCAAAGCCATACGCCGCACTCAAAATGGAAATAAAAGCTTCTGTAATCCATATTAACGGTACCCACCGTTGCAACGCTGTCATCCGAAACAAAGAGCTTTGAATGAACAAAGCCCGGAGTGTATTCAAAAACCCTGACTCCGCTTTCCAGTAGTTGTTCGTAGGAGTGCTGAGTTACGGGATGAACGTAACCCTTGTCGGGAATTTTGGGGGTTATAATGCGCACGCCTATACCCGATTCAGCAGCAAGACATAGTTCCTTTAACATTGTATGGTCCACTATAAGGTAGGGCGAAACGATATATACATACTTCTGCGCAGTATTAAGCAGTTGCATATAAATGCCCTCTGCGGGATTTTTATCATTGATGGGTCCGTCGCAGTAGGGCTGTACAAATCCCTCGGCCTCTACGCTATAGTCTGCTACGTACCTATTAAACCTTTGATAGTTTTTGGCGCAGTAGCCCCACATTGCAAGAAACATTACAACAAAGGAGGTTACTGCCCTTCCCTCTAGTTTCATAAGGCAGTCCATCCAATATCCGTGCAGGGTGGTGCGGTTTATATATTCGTCGGCAATATTCATTCCCCCGGTAAAAGCAACCTTGCCGTCTATAACAATAATCTTTCTATGATTTCTGTTATTCATAAAAATATTGGGAGAGGGCTTGATTTTGTTGAAAACCTGTACCAGAATGCCCTCTGCCTCCATGCGCTTTACAAAGTGGCGGTACTGCCTTGTTATAGAACCGAAATCATCAAATATAAGGCGCACCTCTACCCCGTTTGCAATGCGCTCTTTAAGGGTTTCAAAAATTTCTTCCCACATACTGTCTTCCGACAAAATAAAAAACTCTAGAAAAATATATTTTTCCGCTTTTTTAAGCTCTGCCAAAAGTTCGGGAAGGGCCTTTTCTCCGGGTGCTAAAAATGTGGTTTTTGTTCCGTCGTAAACCGGAAGCTCGCAAGCGTTACTTAAAAATTTTGCCTGCCTTGCGTGGAGCATATCCTCATATAAAAGCTTATTTGTTACCCGCTTGTCCTGTTTTGTAAACCTACTGCTTCCCCTTGCAAATTTCACCATTTGCCTTTTAACGTACGGAAAAACTCGTCCGCCACCCCAAAAAAGGTAAACAAGGCCACCAACAAGCGGGAAAATAAGAATGTAGGCAATCCAGGTTATTTTATAGCTGGGATTGCCCTTTTTATTCAGAATATAAATTACCATTATTATACTAATCGCTTCAAGTATAGTATAAATCCATGCCATTTTGGCGGCAAAAAAGGAGGCAATAAACAAAATTACGCCCACCTGCATTAAAACAAAAAGTCCTATAAGTATAAGGCGGGACTTTATCTCCAGTCCCCTTCTGTGTTGCTTTTTATTTCTGACCGACAAAACCCTACCTCCTTTTACGCCTTTAAACAAATTATACTATTTTTATAGAACTTTTTTAAGCTTAGGTGTTAACTTTTTATTAAGTGAATATTTT
>JAZQSV010000017.1:0-20785 GCA_045630265.1 Acutalibacteraceae bacterium | reverse complement strand
CGTAAATACAATTAGATAGGCAATAAGCCCTACTACCCAAACTATAAAACCAAATGTTAAGCAGTTTACAAGGAAAGCACCAAAGCCCGAAACTCCTGCCTCTGTAAGAGACATTACCGAAAATACAATGTCCGAAATATGGTAGCAAAGGAAAAGTATAATAGCCACAAGAGACAGCGATATTGTAGTTTTTGTAAAGCGACCGTTTTTAAAATACTGCATCAGGAAGATTCCTGCAACCATTATAAATATGCCACCTACAAAGCCCGCAAAATTAAAGGTTTCTTGTACACCCGTTGCACCCTGCCCGTTTGTAATGAGCACAAGTTGCATTAAAAGCGTTAGTGTATGAATTATAGCATAAACCCACAAAAATACCGAAGTTATAGTTTTGAAAATTTTTAAAGCGCTATTCTCATTTGCGTAAAGCAAAACAGAAATACCGAGTAAAGATTTACAAGGAATATAGTTTTGCAAAACTGTTGCAAAAATGGTTTGAGCATTCACAGCGCCTATAGAAAAAATTGCAACTATATCCCAAAAAATCAAATATACCGCTGCCAAATTTAAAAATATTTTAGAATTACTATAAGACATTTTAAACCTCTCTTAAAATATAGTCACTAACCTTAGCCGATTGTACGGCCGCCGCTACATTATGCACTCTAATTATATCGGCGCCGCCCAAAATTCCTATTGTATTGGCCGAAATTGTGGCAAAATCTCTATCCTTTGGCTCAGTCTCCTGTCCTAGCGGAAAACCAATCACCCTTTTTCTTGAAACTCCAAGCAAATAAGCATTACTATCTACCCTTACTTTTTGGGTTTCCTTTATAAGAAGGCGATTTTGCTCCATAGTTTTAGCAAAACCAATGCCGGGGTCAAGACAAACGTTTTCCAATTTTACACCGTATTTTACAGCAGTATCACGCATAAAATTAAGGGCGCTATGCACTTCACAAATAGGGTCATTCTCTACCTCGCAGTTATGCATAAGCACCCAACCCGCGTTATATTCTTTTATAATTTCTGCCATTTCGAGCGAAACAGTACCGCTTACGTCGTTTATTATGCTAGCGCCAAGCTCCAATGATTTTTTAGCAACGAATGGGTAAAAGGTGTCCACCGAAACGGGAATTTTTACACTGCCTATAATTTTAGGAAGTACCGCTTTTAACCTATCCCATTCCTCTTTTTCCGAAATAAGAGTAGCGCCCGGCCTTGTGGACTGAGCACCAACGTCAATAAAATCGGCGCCTTGTTTTTCCATCTCTATTGCCGACAGGGTGGCATTTTCTACAGAAAAATTTTTGCCACCGTCAGAAAAAGAATCGGGTGTTACGTTTAAAATACCCATAACGTAGGTTTTTTTACCTAGCGGGATTTTTTTATCTTTAAAGCAAAAATATCTCATTTTTATTTATCGCTTTTCTAAAAGTTTTAATGCTTCTGCACGTGTGCGGCTATCCGAACGCATTACACCTCTAAGCGCCGATGTGCAGGTTATGGCGCCCGATGCCTTTACTCCGCGCATTGTCATACATAGGTGCTCGGCCTCAATAACCACCGCAACACCAAGTGCATTTAGTTCGGTTGACAAAAAATCAGCGACGTTTGCGGTAAGCCTTTCTTGAAGCTGAGGCCTTTTCGCAAAGCAGTCGACAATACGGGCCAGTTTGGAAAGACCGATAACCGTTCCATCACTTGGAATATAGGCAATATGTGCCTTACCGACAAAGGGAAGCAAATGGTGTTCACACATTGAATAAAGCGGAATATCCCTAACAACCACCATTTCATCGTGGCCCGTTTCAAAGGTTTTAAGGTGTATTTTAGGGTCAGACTCAAGCCCCGAAAAAACCTCTTCATACATTCTTGCAACGCGGGAAGGAGTTTCTTTTAAGCCCTCCCTTTCGGGGTCCTCCCCTATTGCTATAAGTATTTCTCTTACGGCATTTTCAATTCGTTTTAAATCCATATATATCTCCCAAAATGCCTTAAAATCCGCACACGAAAGGTGTGCAGATTTTTTAAGGTCCTTAGAATTCTAATTTTGCCTTGATGTAAGCGCTAAGTTCTTCAATCTTAATACGTTCTTGCTCCATTGTATCTCTATCACGAACGGTAACACAGCCATCCTCTAAGCTTTCAAAGTCATAAGTAATGCAAATAGGTGTGCCAATCTCATCCTCACGACGATAACGCTTACCAATAGAGCCGGCATCATCAAAATCAACCATATAATCCTTAGCTAAGGTATTATAAACCTCCATTGCCTTATCAGAAAGTTTTTTACTAAGGGGTAAAACTGCTGCCTTAAAGGGGGCAAGTGCAGGATGTAAACGAAGAACTGTTCTGGTATCGCCCTTTTCGTCGGTCTCTTCATCGTATGCTTCACAAAGGAATGCTAAAAGCACGCGGTCAGCACCAAGCGAAGGCTCAATAACGTAAGGCACGAACTTCTCACCGCTTTCCTGGTCGAAATACTCCAAGCTCTTGGTGGATTCCTTCATGTGAGCATTAAGGTCAAAGTCGGTACGGTCGGCAATGCCCCAAAGTTCGCCCCAACCAAACGGGAATAAAAATTCAAAGTCGGTTGTAGCGTTGGAGTAGTGAGAAAGTTCCTCTTTTTCGTGGTCGCGAAGTCTTAAATTTTCCTCTTTAATACCAAGATTTAAAAGCCAATTTTTGCAGTACTCTTTCCAGTAAGCAAACCATTCAAGGTCGGTACCGGGCTTGCAGAAGAACTCAAGCTCCATCTGCTCAAACTCACGGGTACGGAAAATAAAGTTACCGGGAGTAATTTCGTTACGGAAGGATTTACCAACCTGACAAACACCAAAGGGGAGCTTGCGGCGTGTTGTACGCTGAATATTTGCAAAGTTTACAAAAATACCTTGTGCCGTTTCGGGGCGAAGATAAAGTTCGTTCTTAGCATCCTCAGTAACACCTTGGAAGGTTTTGAACATAAGGTTAAATTTGCGAATATCTGTAAAATTGCAAGAGCCGCAATCAGGACATGCTATACCCTTTTCTTTGATATATTCGCTCATCTGCTCAAAGGACCATCCTGCAGGATTAACGCCTGTATCCTCAATAAGCTTATCGGCGCGGTGGCGGGTTTTACAGTCCTTACAGTCCATAAGCGGATCAGAGAAGCCGCCAACGTGACCCGACGCAACCCAAACCTGAGGGTTCATTAAAATTGCGCTGTCAAGACCTACGTTATAAGGGTTTTCCTGAACAAACTTCTTCCACCAGGCTTTTTTAACGTTATTTTTAAGCTCTACGCCAAGCGGACCGTAGTCCCAAGTATTCGAAAGGCCGCCGTAAATTTCAGAGCCGGGATATACAAAACCCCTACCCTTTGCAAGGGCAACCACAGTTTCCATATTTTTTTCATTATTTTTCATTTTAATTCCTCCAATACACTGCGAAAAGGCCATAATATTCTTATTATATTAACTATATAATAATATACCAATAAAGCTTTTCTGTCAAGAAATTAAGATCAAAAGTGAGCATTTTTTTATCTTTTTTAAAAAAGAAGATTAAATTTTGCTTATTCTATTGAAGTTTTGATAGAAAAATAGTATAATTATTTTGTATGGGGGTGTAAATTTTGGAAGATAAAACGCTTATAATTTATGCTTCACCCAAAAGCGGTTCCTTTACCGAAAAGCTACTAATAAGTGAGGTTGGCAGTCTTTCCCTTTACCCTGTGTTTGACTGCTTTAAAGAGCTCCCCCTCCCTTGCAATGACTGTGGTTATTGTAAAACAAAAAACGGTTGCAGTAAAAGTGACCTTGATAGGTTTTTTCTGGATTTTGAAAAGGCAGAAAAAATAGTAATTGCCTTCCCCGTTTACAATAGTAGCGTACCTGCCCCCCTTAAAGCGCTTTTAGACCGCTTTCAAAGGTTTTTCAGTGCAAGGTTTTTGCGTGGCATTAAACCGCCTATGGATGGCAAGCGTGAAGTTACGCTTATTATAACAAGTGGCAGTGACAAGGACCTTTTAGAAGATATTCTAAAACAAATAACACCAATCTTTACCATAAGCGGTTGCACCTTAAAAAAATGCATTACACTTAAATCTACCGATAAGCTAAGCAAGGATGGTATTCTAACCCCCAAAACCTATAATTTTTAAGATTTCCAAACTTTAAAAATAAGGAATGGTAATAAAAACTATGAAGAGTGATTTTCAAAAAATAACCCCCGAAAATATTTTCGATAGTGGTGATTTAAAAATTTTAATTTGCTACGTGCTGGACGCTATTAAAGAGCCGGTGCCATCAACCGAAATGTGTCAACTGCTCCATTACGAAGGCATTACAAACTACTTTGATGCCCAAACCGCTATATACGAGCTTGAAAAGGGTGGCTATATTGCCCCTTCAGAGCCCAATATGTACAAAATCTTAGATAAGGGTGTAAATTTAAGTGAAACCTTGAGGGATACCATTTCACTTGCGCTTAAAAGCAAGGTTTATGCAGCGGTGCTTAAAATGCTATCCCGCTATAAATCAGAGCGTGATACTGACATTACCATTACGAAAACCTCCTACGGCTCACTGCTTGGTTGCAAGGTAACCAACAATGACGAGGTGCTTTTTGGGTTTGAACTGCTTCTTCCTAACGACGAACAGGCCAACGCTTTAAAATCCCAGATTTTAGAGGACCCAAAATACTATTACGATTCATTTATAAACATTTTAACCGAAGAACTTCCAAAAAAAGGTTAGGTGATTTTATGTTAAAGGTTATTGGTATTGATGTTGGCGGCACAAAATGTGCCGTAACTGCAGGGCATGCCGACGGCGAAACTATTGTAATCAAGGACAAACGCAGCTTTGCTACTGACATTTCAAAATCAGCAGATGAAATAATGGAGCAGTTTTTTGAGATAATTGATGAATTTATCCCAAAATACGGCTGCGATGTTTTTGGTATTTCCTGTGGCGGTCCGCTTGACTCAAAAAAGGGCCTTATAGTATCCCCACCTAATCTGCCAAACCTCCACGGCTTTGAGATTACAAAGGCATTTACTGACAGATATTCTGTTCCCGCCTATTTGCAAAACGACGCTAATGCCTGTGCTTTGGCCGAATGGCTTTACGGTGCAGGTCAGCGGTGCCGGAATATGGTATTTATGACCTTTGGCACAGGGCTTGGGGCAGGCCTTATTTTAGACGGAAAGCTTTACGAGGGCACAAACGGAAATGCGGGAGAGCTCGGGCACATTCGACTTAGCGAAAACGGTCCCGTCGGCTTTGGTAAATTTGGTTCCTTTGAGGGCTTTTGCAGCGGTGGCGGTATTGCTCAGCTTGGATACACGCTGGGTCTTGCCGCATACCAAAGGGGCGAAACTCCACTTTACTTTAACCCCGAAACCGCGCCTGAGGGTATAACCGCAAAATCTATTGCCATGGCCGCCGAAAAGCACGGCGACCCCACCGCAATAGAGGTTTACCGTCTTTGCGGAGAATATTTAGGTCGCGGGCTTTCAATTCTAATCGACCTACTCAATCCCGAAAGAATTGTTATAGGTAGTATCTTCACCCGCTCCCGCAATGGACTTTGGGAGTCCTGCAAGGAAATTATTGAAAAAGAGGCCCTTAAAATTTCGTGGGACTGCTGCGAGGTTGTACCCGCCGCACTTTCAGAAAACATTGGCGACTATGCCGCAATTACCGTAGGTGTTTACGGCGAGCAAAATAAAAAATAGGAGATTTTTATGACTGACAGAATTAAAGTCCTTATAGAGCGTTTTCCCGAACTGGAAGCTGCAGCTGCAGACATTGAAAGCGCAACAAACAAAATTATAGACTGCTATAAAAATGGTGGCAAGGTGCTCCTGTGCGGCAACGGTGGTAGTGCCGCAGACTGTACACACATTGTAGGCGAGCTTATGAAGGGCTTTTTAAAGCGACGCCCCACCGACTGCACATTAGCAGAAACTTTAAAGGCAAACGGTGCCGACGATGAGCTAATTTCAAAGCTCCAATGCGGATTGCCCGCAATAAATCTTTGCGAATCCTCTGCCCTTATAACTGCCTACTGTAACGACGTTGACCCCGACTACATATTTGCGCAGCAGGTTTACGGACTTGGCAAAAAGGGTGATATTCTTATTGGTCTTAGCACCTCAGGTAACGCTAAAAACGTTAACCACGCCGCAAAAATTGCAAAAGCGCTTGGCCTTACGGTTATTGGTATGACAGGCGAAAAAGGCGGGCTTTTAAATCAAAACGCTGATATTTGCATTAAGGCGCCACACTGTGAGACCTATCGAATTCAGGAATACCATCTGCCTATTTACCACGTA
Organism: Acutalibacteraceae bacterium; assembly: GCA_045630265.1. GTDB lineage: Bacteria > Bacillota > Clostridia > Oscillospirales > Acutalibacteraceae > UMGS1279. The sequence continues at coordinate 14,457 of JAZQSV010000017.1, read as the reverse complement.
ATTTGCGCCCTTGTGGAAGAGGCATTTTATCTAAAGTAAATAAAGAAATAAAACAAAAAAATAACTGTCCGGGACAAACGCCCCGGGCAGTTTTAATTTTATTATCTTTCTGCATTTTTGCGTTTTCTGACAGTTATTGAACGTTTCCACGTAGCAGGGCTAAGCAGTAAAAGCATTGGAAAAATCTCAAGTCTGCCGGTTATCATATCAAAACTAAGTACATACTTTGACAGCTTTGAAAATTCAGAAAAGTTCCCACTGGGTCCTACCTTAGAAAGTCCCGGGCCTATATTATTGATGGTTGAAGTTACTGCAGTAAAATTTGTTGTAAAATCAAAATTATCGAACGATACAACCAATAGCGAAGCAGCAAATACAAAGAAATATGCCGCAAAGAAAACACTAATCGATCCTACTACCGAACCGTCCAACCCCTTGCCCTCAAAACGAATCTTTTTAACAGCATTCGGATGCACGATCCTAGAAATTTCTCCCTTTACCGTTTTAATAAGTATAGCAATACGCGAAACCTTAATTCCGCCACCGGTGCTTCCTGCACAAGCGCCACAAAACATAAGTAAAACAATTATTACCTTTGAAAGTTCGGGATATAAAATATTATAATCAGCCGTTGAATAACCTGTGGTAGTAATTATGGAGCCAACGTGAAAAAGAGCATGCCTGAAAGATTCTTCTGCTGTTTTAAATACCCCCAAGGTATTAAGAGTTATAATAGTAACTGCCACCGCAATTATACAGAAATACCACCTTGCCTCTTCAATAAAAGCCTCCTTAAAGCGCCTTCTGACAATCAGAAAATAAGCGTTGAAGTTAACGCCGAAAAGTATCATAAAAATGGCAATTACATACTGGGAGAAGGCGGAATATTCAGAAAGTCCGCTATTTTTAATGGAAAAACCGCCTGTGCCCGCAGTACCCAGTGAAAGGGTGACTGCATCGAATATAGGCATTCTACCGCAAATTAGTATTATAATCTCCACTACGGTCATTACGCTATAAATTATATACAAAATAAGGGCGGTATCCCTTATTTTGGGAACAATTTTTCCAACCTGCGGACCAGGGCTTTCTGCACGCATTAAATGCATTGTTGCGCCGCCCGCTATGGGCAATACCGAAAGCAAGAATACAAGTATTCCCATACCGCCTATCCAGTGGGTAAAGCTTCTCCAAAAAAGCGAAGCGTGGGAGAGTGCCTCAACGTTTGTTAGAATGCTAGCTCCCGTTGTGGTAAAGCCCGAAGTCGCTTCGAAAAAGGCGTCGGTAAAGTTTGGTATGTCTCCGCTTATAAGAAACGGCAAAGCGCCAAACAAGCTAATTTCAACCCAACTAAGCGCCACGGTAATAAAGCCCTCTTTGGCAAAAAACACTTGATTTTTTGGCTTTTTAAGTGTGGCAAGCACACCGATAAGTATAAGCGCCAAACCGCAAACTAAAAATGAAAGAAACTCTTTTTCTCTATAAATAAGGCCGACTGCCGCAGGGAAAAGGAGAAAAATGCCCTCCACCTTTAGCACATAGCCCAAAATATAAAATATAATTGAGTAGTTCATAATTACCTTAGTATATCTCCTATATCCTCCAATTTTTTATGGCTTGTAACAACAATTACGCTGTCCCCCGCCTCAAAGGTGCTATCACCTGTTGGAAGTATAAGTTGATTTTTACGGAATATACCGCAAACAATTACATTTTCCTTAAGTTGCATTTCCTTAAGCGGAATGCCTGTAAGGGTAGAATTTTCACTGATTATAAATTCAAGCGCCTCTACCTTTTCCTCCACAAGTTTGTGCAGAGTTTCAACGTTGTTGCCCAAAGCATTTTGCTTAGCGCGTACAAACCGCAAAACATTCTCAGCAATTATGTTTCCGGGATAAATAACACTATCCATATTAAGCTTACTTATCAAATCATCAAAGGAAATTCTATCTACCTTGGTTACAACCTTGGCATTTGTTGTTTCCTTAGCATAAAGGGATAGAAGAATATTTTCCTCATCAAAGCCGGTAAGGGCTATAAAAGCACCCGTAGTGCCCAGCCCCTCCTCAATAAGAAGTTCCTTATCAGATGCATCGCCGTTAATGATTAGCGCTTTGGGAAGCTTAGCAGCCAGTTCATTGCAACGCTTTTTATTTATCTCTATTATCTTAACCTCGATGCCGTTGTCAATAAGCATTTTTGCAAGATATTCAGCAATTGTGCCGCCACCCACTATCATTACGTCCTTAACGCTGTGGGTATCAACACCTATCTTTTTGAAGAAAGAAAGTGATTTTCTAGGCGGAATAATTACCGATGCCTTATCCCCCGCCATAAGTGTGAATTCGCCCGACGGAATAAAGTATTCGCCGCCACGCTCAACACAACAGAAAATTACGTCTTTTTCTATCTTATTACGAACAAAGCTTAAATCCTTACCATCCAAAGCCGAATCCTTTCCAACCTTAAAGGTAAGCATTTCAACCTTGCCCTTAGCAAAAACATTTATATCAATAGCCGACGGAAATTTTAAAAGACGTGAAATTTCGGACGCCGCAGAAAGTTCGGGATTAATAATAATAGTAAGACCAATTCTGTCTCTTAAAAATTCAGTCTCACTTAAATAAAGGGGATTTCTAACCCTAGCAATGGTAGAGCAGTTTTCCACCCTCTTTGCGAACAAGCTACAAAGAAGATTTTGCTCATCTGAGCCCGTTACGGCAATTAAAACGTCAGCGTCTGTAAGTCCTGCTTCATCAAGAGAAGAAAAACTTACACCATTTCCCGAAACTCCCATAATATCATTAGAATTACAAACCTCGGTTAACGTGCGTTCATCTATGTCGACAATGGTTACATCGTGCCCCTCGTTTGTAAGCATGCGCACAAGGGTTTTGCCCGTCTTACCTGCACCAACAACAATAATTTTCATAAAGCACTCCTTTTGGACGACTTTCCTTGGTTGAAAGAAGAATTTATAATTACTACGCCTCTACAAACTCGGCATTTTTAACCTGTTTTTCCACATTGGAGAAAAACCAACAGTAAATGGCCTCTCCAAGCTCTTGGTAAATGGGGTCGCCATCGTGGAGGCATAGCATTGCAAAGGTTTGACCTATGCGGCGCTCAATATCATTTCCCCTTCTAAAGGATAGAAAATAAAAGGAAAAAGCACCATTATCAGAGGACTTTTGAGAAAGGTCGGAATCAATTCTTTTAAGTTCCTCAAAGAAAACTGTTCTTGCAGTATTTGCTACTGTGGCATTGGGGCAAAACTGTTCAAGCCCCGCTATAACGGTAAAGGAAAGCAACAGAATTTTTTGTGTCTTTAACTGCTCACTGTCGGCCTCACTAACCATAAGCTCTTCACTATGGCAGTTGGCAATAAAATCTTCTGCAAGCTTTTTACCAAGGGTGGTAGCCCTTAATAGATTGCCGCTTTGCTTTTGCTTTTCATATTCACCTGAATCATTTTGCGGAACTTCACCCTTGTCTGTTACAGAAAAGGCCCCGTTTTCCACAATTTTCATATCAAAATCGTTAGACATTATATCACCTGTTTCGGTTTGCTATAAGCGCCTTTGCAAGCTGGTCGGGGCAGGACGTACCACGTCCGTTACAGTTAATACCCTTAAGGCGTTTAATAACCTCATCAACCTCCATACCCACTACCAAGCTGGCTATACCTTGGGTATTACCGTTGCAGCCGCCTATGTATTTTACTGACTTTACAATATTATCTTCAACCTCTATCTCAATAAACCTAGAGCAAACTCCATTTGTTGTATAAGTGAATTTCATTTTTTATCCTCTTTTGCTAAACCTTATTTTTTAGGGTCCATTTTATGTTCAAAGGTAACGTGCGAAAACTTGCAGCGTATATATGTTGTTACGTCTGAAAAAACGTCCTTAAACTCACAAAATCCGCCGGGATGTGTGCAACCGCAATCGCCGTCATGCTTACATCTGTTAAGGGTAAGCGGTCCGTATATCTGCTCAACAACCTCTAAAATGGTTATCTGTCCGGCAGGTCGGGCTAAAGTATATCCGCCCTTATTTCCCTTAAAGGATTTTACTATATTGGCCCCTACCAGTCTATGCAAAATTTTAAGCGCAAAGCGGGACGGAACTCCTGTATTTTCTGCTATTGTGCCGGCATCTACCCTATCCTCTTGCTTTGCCAAAAATGCCACAATTCTTACCGCATAATCGGTTTCATTATTTAAAAACATAATATTTACCTATCTTTAAATCTATTACTGCGAACAGGGTGGCGAAGCTTTCTGAGTGCTTTTGCCTCAATCTGGCGAATGCGCTCTCTTGTAACGTTAAATTCACTGCCAACCTCTTCCAAAGTATGGCATCTGCCGTCCTGAAGACCAAAGCGAAGACGAATAACTGCCTCTTCCCTTTCGTTTAAGGTGTGAAGCACCGCGTCAATATCTTCATTAGTAATTGTTTTAAGGGCAGCATCATCGGGGGCAAGCGCGTCCTCATCCCTAATAAAGTCCATAAGTCGGCTATCCTCCTCAGGACCAATGGGAGTTTCCATAGAAACTGGCTCCTGCGCTACTCGCATAATTTCGCGTACCCTTTCAACCGAAAGCTCCATTCTCTCTGCTATCATATCCTCGGTGGGCTCCTGTCCGTTTTCGTGCAAGAGCTGGCTTTGAACTTTCTTTAAACGATTGATGGTTTCAACCATATGAACGGGGATACGAATGGTACGTGCCTGGTCGGCAATGGCACGAGTAATTGCCTGCCTTATCCACCAAGTAGCATAGGTAGAAAACTTAAATCCCTTGGTATGGTCAAACTTTTCAACCGCCTTAATAAGACCAACATTACCCTCTTGTATAAGGTCTAAAAAGTGCATGCCGCGACCTACGTATTTTTTTGCAATACTTACAACCAAACGCAGGTTTGCCTCGGTAAGACGTTTTTTGGCAGCATCATCACCCTCAATAATTTTAAGGGCAAGCTCAATTTCCTCATTACCACTAAGAAGAGGTACCCTACCAATTTCCTTTAAGTAAACCTTTACGGGATCATCAAGAGAAATGTTTTCAATATTAGAAATATCATCATCTAAATTTTCGGTATCAAGCTCCTCCAAAGCAAGCTCGTCCAATGTGGGCTCGTCAAAATCCAAATCGAGTACGGGCGGCTCGGCGGAAAGAGAGGCGAGGTCCTCGGGCTCAATATCAAAATCGTCAAAATCCGTCTCTTTATCCTTTGCCTTTGCTTTTAATTCCTCATTCTCCATAATCTCTTCGGTGTTTTCTGTCTTCTTAGTAGCCATTTTAGGTTCTCCTTTTATTTTCAATAATCTTTTTCATTTGTTCTTCCCAGTTTTCTTCCGTGCCTTCTGCCGAAGAAAGCTGTTTTGCCTTTTCTTCCCTTAGCACCGTAACTGCATCGGTTAAACTTTGTACGGGGTTTACAAAGGGAAACTGCCTATTTTGAAGTGAAGTTATATATCCTGTTTCGGCGGTAGTAAATTCATCACCAAAAATGGAAATATCAAACTTCCTTGTGTCCTTATAACATTCGGAAATTGCTTTCCAAACCCTTATGTTAAGCGGCGAAATAAAATCCTCCTCACTTAATGTTCGAAGCTCCCTGAAAAGGTCGGGATGAGCCATTAAAACCGCAAGAATTTCTTCCTCTGCCTTAACCCCCCGCATAAATTTTACCTTTTCGGGATTTATTTCATCGTTTCTGAACTTAGGCCTTATTATATCGTTTATTTCCTTTTTTCGAGCCGCTTTATAGGTTTTTCTTTTTAGCTCGCTTATTTTATTCATTAAAACCTGCTTTGAAACACCGTATTTTGAGGCAAGTCTTCCCGTATAAAGGTCAACCGCTATTGGGTCGTTTACATCGGCAAGCTCATTGGCAACGCGATTTAGATATTCCGCCATGCCGTTATTGGTATCGAGGTCAAGCCCATCGGCCGACTTGTAAAGCCGGTACTCAATTTCACTTACTGCGCCGTCTAAAACTGCCTTAAACCTTTCGCTGCCGTTTTTCTTTATGAATTCATCGGGGTCCTTTCCGTCGGGAATGGACAGCACCCTCACTTTAAGTCCGCTATCCCCCAAAACCTCCATAGCTCTTGCCGCCGCTTTTTGTCCAGCAGCATCACTGTCAAAGCTAAGTATTATCTCTTTAGTATATCTTGCAAGGAGTCGTGCTTGTTCGGTGGTAAAGGCTGTACCTAAAGTGCCAATTGTATATTCAAATCCCGCTTGATGAAGAGAAACAACATCCATGTTTCCCTCTACAATAAGCAATCGCTCATTACAATGATTTTTGGCAAAATTAAAACCAAAAAGCGTCTTACTTTTTTTGTAAACGGGGGTATCGGAAGTATTAATATACTTGCCACCCTTATCCTCGTTTGGATGCCGTCTGCCGCTAAAGCCCAAAACCTTGCCGTTTATGTCGATTATAGGGAACATTGTTCGGTTTCTGAACCTGTCATAATACCCGCCGCGGCTATTCTTTGTAATTACGTTGGCCTGTTCCATTTCGCTTAAAGTAAAGCCAAGGGCCTTTAAATGCTTTAAAAGAGCATCCCACTCATTTGGTGCCGCGCCAAGACCGAAATGATTTATGGTGGAAACGGTAAGTCCCCTAGAGGTTAAATAATCAAGCGCCCACTTGCCCTCGGGCGTATAAAGCTGTTTATTAAAAAACCTTGCCGTTTCACGGTTAATGTCAAAAATTCTTGCCTTTAGCTTTATATAGGAATCGTCATAATCACCCTCAGGAATGCTTACCCCCGACCGCTCGGCAAGACGTTTAACCGCTTCCAAATAGTCTAAATTTTCTACTTTTCTTGTGAAGGTGAAAACGTCGCCTCCGGCACCGCAACCAAAACAGTAAAAGGACTGCGTATCGGGATAAACGGTAAAGGACGGGGTTTTTTCGTTATGAAAAGGACAAAGACCGTTTAAATTACGACCCGCTCTTTTTAAAGTAACGTAAGAGCCAATAACCTCTTCAACGGGGTTTTTATATTTAATTTCGTTTATTATTTCTTCAGAAATCCGCAAATGGTCTCCTCCTTTCATATTTTAAGCTAAAATTCTAAATCTCTTGCTCCCAGGATTTTGGAACGTAAAAACTTTTGTAAATTTCTACCGCATAGCGGTCGGTCATACCTGCGACATAATCAACCACCGCACGGGCAAAGCCATCCTTCTCGGCTACAACCATATATTCTTTGGGTAATAGGTTTTGGTGCTCCATAATGTGCTTATAAATGCCAAACACAATACCTGAAACCTTGCTTTCCTCACTTTTTGCCAAAGGATTTAAGTAAACCCTTTCAAAAAGGAAGGCGTGAAGCTCATTAAATGCCTCGGTGGTAGAGGGCGACATTTTAATAATATCATCACTGCTTGTGATAACCGAGGTTACCATAGAGTTAATGCGTTTACTTTTGGTGTTACCAAGCTCGGCGCAAACGTCGGCTGAAATATCGTTCTCACTTATTATGCCCGCCCTTACAGCATCATCAATATCGTGGTTAATATATGCAATTTTATCGGCAAGTCTTACAATTTGCCCCTCCAAGGTTTCGGGTAGCTGACCCTTGGTATGGTTTTTAATACCGTCCAAAACCTCATAAGTGAGGTTAAGGCCCTTAAAATTCTTTTCTATTGTGGTGCAAACCCTAACACTTTGCTCGTAGTGTCTAAACCCTTCCGGCACTATCTCATCCAAAGCCCGCTCTCCCGCGTGGCCGAATGGAGTATGTCCCAAATCATGTCCTAAAGCGATGGCTTCAGTCAGGTCCTCGTTAAGGCGAAGTGCCCTTGCAATAGTCCTTGCTATCTGAGAAACCTCAAGCGTATGGGTAAGGCGGGTTCTGTAATGGTCCGATTCGGGAGCCAAGAAAACCTGCGTTTTATGTTTTAAGCGTCTGAAAGATTTAGAGTGAATAATACGGTCCCTATCCCTTTGGAAAGCCGTTCTAAGCTCACATTCCTCCTCCGCTCTTTCTCTGCCCTTTGTATTTACGCTAAGCACTGCCCTTTTAGAAAGATTTTCTACCTCGATTTGTTCGGTAATTTTTCTAATTGAGTCCAAAATAGCCACTCCTTTTAAGTTGCTTATAATATATTATTAGACAAAAACCTTAAAACACCTTTATTTTTTTACTAAAAACCCGAGAAAACATCCTCTATGTTACAAAAAGATATTCTTCCGCAAAAAATATCAGTGCATTTTTCACTCAAAGTATCAAAACACTCAAGCGGGATTACGGCACTGAGTTCAACCTTATCGGCAAATCTTGTATCGGCTATTTTTGCCCCCGCCGCCAAAAAGGTTTTACTAAGAATGTCATAGTCGCTGTAATCAAGCTTTACATCAAAGGATTTGGCGGGCAAAAATGTTAGTATTTCCGCCTTTTTAAGGGCCTCGCTTGTGGCATCGGAATAGGCCCGTACAAGACCACCTGTACCAAGTAGCACACCACCAAAATACCTTGTAACAACTACTGCCACATCTGTAACGCCGAAATGCTCTACCGTTTCCATTGTGGGAAGCCCCGCCGTTGAATGTGGTTCTCCATCATCTGAAAACCTTTTGGTATTATTATCCCTTACCACAAAGGCGTAAACGTTATGGGTAGCATCCCAATATTTTTTCTTAAGGGAATTTATAAACTCCATTGCCTCGGATTCGGTTTTACAGGGACAAACGGTAGCAATAAAACGAGAGCGCTTAACAACTATCTCTGCCGAGCACTGCTCTTTAACGGTTTTATAGCCCTTCAAAACCTCACCCCATTTAAAATACTACAATAAATATAAATATTCAATTTATTATAACACTATATATTATAATTAGTCAATATTTTTTGGCAAAAAAATGCCTTTCGGCAAACTGTAAACCGAAAGGCACACTATAGCAACTTAAAAGTCGTATTCTACTATTTCAACGCCGCTGTAAAAATGCTTAATAATTTCCTCATAATTTTTACCCGAAAGGGCCAAATAATTAGCACCGTTCTGGCTCATTCCTACCCCATGGCCGTAACCGCGAACGGTAAAGCAAAAGCCCTTTTCCTCGGTGTAAAGCAAATCAAAATTGGAGGAGCGAAGAGAAAACATTTCCCTTACCTCTGATCCTTTAAATTCCTTACCGCAAAGGGTAATTTTAAGCACCGTTCCACTATCACTTTTTTCTAAAGCGCCAATATATTCTTCACACCTTCCATGGGGCTCTGCATTCTTTGCTTTAAGAGCATTTTCAAAATCGGCAGGAGCTATAATAATCTCACTTAAATAGTCCTTTGCAAGCAAATCTCCCTCGCAGGGTACTGGAACTAAATAAGGGTAATCACCGCCCCAAACGTTTAACGCGTTTTCGGTTTTTCCTGCCGAAATTGCGTGGTAAGCAGCAAAAATTATTTCCTCATTATAGGTTATTGCCTTTTTTTCTACCGCTCTTACGGCATCGGCAATTTTGGTTTCGTAAAGGTCAAAATTTTCTCCCCACCGCTCTTTCCTTTTTTCGGGACCTATGTATGCCTGGTCGGTTTTAAAATCGTCGGTAATATCATAAGATTTTTCTTCCGCATTTGTCTTTAATTTTTTGCATAGATATGTATATGCGCAAACGGCCTGAGTTTTAAGGGCCTCGATTTCATAAACGGCCGGCATTTCGGCCGCCACAACACCGCAAATATAGTCAAAAACCGAAAGATAAACCGTTTCTCCGCTTTCGCTGATATAAACACCTATTTCCCCCTCTTTTTTTGTAGGCGCAGAGGAGGTATTTTCTTGGGGTATGTTATCCTTTACGGTCTTGTCCCCTACCGCTAAAAGCGGGGTAAGTAAGAGAGAAAGGGTAAGTATTACTATAATCATTAAATATCCGTTTTTCATTATTGCTCCTCCAGTTTTGTACTTCACAGTATTTTTATGATTTTTAGAGGAAAAATATTACTTTAGTCATTGACTTAGAAATTAAATCATTGTACAATATATAAATAGATTATTTTAGGAGTTGTTGCAAGTGGCAGTAGTTAAACCCTTTAAGGGACTCAGGTACTCTGAAAATGCAGGAAAAATAAACGAGATTGTTTGTCCGCCTTACGACATTATAAGCGATGAGCAAAGAAAAAGCTTTTTAGGTACTAATCCAAATAACGTAATCAGGCTGGAACTTCCAAGGGAGGGCGAGGACATTTATGCTTCTGCGGCCGATACCCTTAAAAACTGGCTTGACGAAGACCTGCTTAAAACAGAGGAAGAAGACTGCTTTTACATATACGAGGAAGATTTTGAGGTAGATGGTCAAAACTATACCCTTAAAGGCGTTATTGGCAGGGTAAAACTCACAAACTTCGATGAAGGTGTTGTAATTCCCCACGAAAACACCCTTTCGGCCGCTAAGGAAGATAGGTTTAACCTCATGATGGCAACAGGCTGCAACTTCTCTCAGGTTTACTGTTTGTTTGAGGATGACGATAAAAAAATTACCAACAAGCTAAACAACTTTAGCAGTGGCGCGCCCATTCACTCCTTCACCGACACTGAGGGAGTCACCCACAAACTTTGGAAAACAAGCGATACTACTCTGTTGTCCAAGCTTTTTGAAACAAAAGCACTTTATATTGCCGACGGCCACCACCGTTATGAAACAGGACTAAGGTATAGAGATACACAACGAGGGCTTGGCGCTTGTGAAGATGCAGCAAGTGAATATATTATGATGATGCTTGTTCCCGCAAACTGTGATGGGCTTGTAGTTTTCCCGACACACAGAATTGTTCATTCCTTAAAGGAATTTGATATGGAAGAGTTGCTTAGAAAATGTAATGAATTTTTCTATGTTGGTGAGCTTTCAGGTGCAAAAAGTTTAGAGCGTAACCTTAAAAGCGAGTACGAAAAAGGTCTTATTTCCTTCGGTTTTTACGCCGAAAACAGATATTTTCTTTTAACACTAAAAGATAAACTTTCTCTTGTCGAAAAACTTCCCCACCTTCATCCCACACTTAGAAATCTTGACGTTTCGGTTCTTCACAGCTTGGTTTTAGAGGAAATTTTAGGCATAGACAAGGAAAACCTTGCAAAGCAAATTAACCTTAAATACACAAGGGATTTGGATGAGGCAGTGGCCGACGTTGACGGCGGCGCAAACTGTTCCTTTATTTTAAACCCCACTAGAGTTTCACAAATTATAGAGGTTGGTAGTGCGGGTCAGAAAATGCCCCAAAAATCCACCTACTTCTATCCAAAACTCATTACAGGTCTTGTAATGAATAAAATTAAATAGTCCAAAGGAGTTTACAAAATGTCGGTTTTAGTTACAGGCGGCGCCGGTTACATTGGCAGCCACACACTTATTTCACTTATAAACGCAGGGTTTGACCCCATAGTTGTAGATAATCTTTCCAATAGTAAGGTAGAGTCCATTAAAAGAGTTGAAAAAATTGTTGGAAGAGAGATTAAATTCTACGAAAACGATGTTTGCGATGAGGCCGCCCTTGAAAAGATTTTTTCTGAAAACGAAATAGACTCTGCAATACATTTTGCAGGTCTTAAGGCCGTTGGAGAATCTGTTCAAATGCCGCTTGAATATTACGATAACAACATTTTAAGCACCCTTACCCTTTGTAAGGTAATGAGGAAGCACGACGTTAAGAAAATAGTATTTTCAAGCTCTGCTACAGTATATGGTGAGGGTAATACCGTTCCCCTAACTGAGGATATGCCTACCGGCGCTACCAACCCCTACGGCAGGACAAAGCTTTTTATCGAGCATATATTAAGGGATCTTTTTGTAAGCGATAAGAAATGGAGCGTTGTGCTTCTCCGCTACTTTAATCCCATTGGTGCACATATCAGCGGCACCATCGGTGAAGACCCCAAGGGTATCCCCAACAACCTTATGCCCTACATATCTCAGGTTGCGGTTGGCAAGCTGGCCAAGCTTCACGTTTTCGGTGACGATTACGATACCGTAGACGGTACAGGTGTTAGGGATTATATTCACGTTGTTGACCTTGCAGAGGGTCACGCAAAAGCTCTTAAATGGGCGCTTGCAAATAGCGGCTGTGAAGCAATCAACCTTGGTACAGGCAACGGCACCAGCGTTTTAGAACTTAAAAACGCCTTTGAGAAGGCTTCAGGCGTAGAGGTTCCCTTTATTATTGACCCAAGGCGCCCCGGCGATTTAGGCGAGGTTTACGCCAATGCAAAAAAAGCCGAAGAAGTGCTTGGTTGGAAGGCAGAGCTAGACGTTAACCGCATGTGCGAGGACAGCTGGCGCTGGCAAAAAAATAACCCCAACGGTTATGAAGATTAGGAGCAGATTAAATGCTATACTTTGAAAGCGACTACATAGAAGGCGCACACCCTAAAATTTTAGAAAATCTGGTAAAGACCAATTTTGAAAAACAGTCGGGCTACGGTAACGACGCTTACTGCGAATGCGCAAGGGGAAAAATTAAGCTTGCCTGCGGCACTCCTAATGCAGAAGTAAGGTTTATAGTTGGCGGAACACAAACCAACCAACTTGTTATTGCCTCAATGCTTAAAAACTACGAGGGCGTGATTTCAGCGCAAACGGGTCATATCAACGCTCACGAATCTGGTGCTATTGAATATTCGGGCCATAAGGTTTTGGCTCTTCCCCACTATGAGGGTAAAATTTCCGCTAAGGATCTAAAGGAATATTTAGAGATTTTTTATGGTGATGACAGCCACGACCACATGGTTTTCCCCGGTATGGTTTACATATCCCACCCTACAGAGTACGGCACACTTTACACAAAGAAAGAACTTACCGAAATTTCAGATATTTGTAAAGAATATGATATGCCGCTTTTCCTTGATGGCGCAAGGCTTGGTTACGGACTTATGAGTCTTACTACAGACCTTACTTTAAAGGATATTGCCTCCCTTACCGACGTATTTTATATAGGCGGCACAAAGGTTGGCGCACTTTGCGGCGAGGCGCTTGTTTTCACAAAAGGCGCCATTCCAAAGCAGTTTCTAACCACCACCAAGCAGCACGGTGCACTCCTTGCAAAGGGCAGACTGCTGGGTGTTCAGTTTGACACACTCTTTACCGATGGACTTTACTTTGAAATTTCCAAACACGCTATTCTGCTAGCCGAAAAACTCAAAAAAATCTTCTCGGATAAGGGTTATAAATTCTATATAAACTCCCCTACCAACCAACAGTTTATTATTATGGAAAATAAAAAACTGGAGGAAATTAAGACATCAGTTAAATATTCATTCTGGGAAAAGTATGATGAAAACCATACCGTTGTCCGCTTTGCAACAAGCTGGGCAACAAAGGAAGAAGATATTGACGCCTTGGATAGGTTAATATAAAAAGTAAAGCGCCTCTGCATTAAAATTGCAGGGGCACTTTTTTATAAAAAATTAAAGCTCTCAAGGAAATTTCCTTAAGAGCTTTTTATTATTCTAACACGTATATTTTAACGTTGCGGATACCGAACTTAACACATTCGCTTTCGGTATTGAAATAAAGGTCAACCATGTAGGGGTTATTTTTTGCAAAACCGCCCGTATCGGCCGCAATAGCGTAGCCGTAGGTGTATTTGCCGTCGATGGACACAATATACATCTTTGTTCCGTAAGGAATAACGTTAGGGTTAACTGCAATATAACCTGTTCTTGCAACAACACCGGTGGAGCATTTTGCACCGGGCGCGCTTGTGTAGGCCGAAGCCCTAAAGGTCATTGCCTTTTTATACTCAAGCGGAACACCGTTTGCATCTACTTCTACAGTTCCAAGACTTGAAACTGTATCAACAGTCTGAGTAACCTTGGTACCGATTACGGTAATCTGGGGAACGGCCTCTTTGGTTACGGTTTCAGAAATAACCTCGCTACCTGTAACATTTCCGTCAGTAACGGTCTTTTTAACGGTAACAACCTTTGTGCCGTTGCTACCCTTTATAACATTTTTCTTGCCTTTTTCAAGCTTATTAGAGTATTCAACCTTTGTTGTAAAGGGAATAACCTCTTCATAGCTTTCGGTTTCAAAATCAACGTTAATAACATCTAAATAGGTTTCTTCGCTTAAAACTTCATCGGTTTTCTTGTTGCAAATATCAAACTCATCCAGAGTAACGTTTGCAAGAGAAAGAGCAGTAGCTACTGTTCCCTTTTGCATTAAAACCGATGTTGTATTTCCTGCTACAGTAATGTGTACGGGGAAAGCGCGGTTGATTTTAAGTGAACCAACACCCTTCAAAAGAGAAAACTCTGTAGTATCCCCCGTTTTTAGAGCAATGCTTTGCTCCAAGAGAATTTCTTCTGCTGTGTCATATCTGGTAGAAACCGTGATGGTATTCTCACCGTCAATAACCGTGATAGTATTTTTTGAATCTACTGCAGCAAAGGCCACTAAAGCGGTAACGGAGCAAATGGTAATAACCAATGACGTTACGCATTT
>JAZQSV010000016.1:0-4041 GCA_045630265.1 Acutalibacteraceae bacterium | reverse complement strand
GACAGCATTTTTTGCCTGTGTAGTCTCGAGCACGAAGGTTTTGCCGCTAATGGTTCGGAGCCATCGGCATAAACCGAGAGCGCAGAGTATCCCGACAAAACTAACCAATAACCACAAAAGTGGTTGTTGGTTTTTTGCGTTACGGGAGGGTGAGAACCCCTGAAGGGGTGCTAAGTTTAGTTTTAGTTCCATTTTATCCATATTTTTCATTTTTTATTTGCTTTCACTGAAATTTTTTGATATAATATTTAAAAATTCACTTTCTATTCACAGAATTTACAAAAACCGACAATAATATTATTATATAATGTTGTAGTTAAGTGATATACCCTAGGCGTAAACCTTATTTTATAAAGGAGTTTTACCATGGACGAGAACAAAAATACCCCCAGTTTTCCTAGTGGGTTTGACAGTGTTTCAAACCTAGAGAAAAATGATGATTTGCAAAGTGCAGAAAACCTTACTTCAGATTTAAATAGTACCCAAAATGAAGTAATAGATTCTTCCAATGATACACTTTCATCCGCAGAAAATGAAGAAAAGGGAGAAAGTTCTTCTAAAGATTTTATTCCCAACGGTACCTATAGCTACTCGGCTAAAATGGGCAACCTAAAGGCAAGCGCTTTCAACGAGCCTGCAACCGATACAAACGAGGGCAATACAGTTCCCCCTACCCCATCCATTAATGACCAAACATTCGAAAGGCCTGTAGTAAACGCAAGTGAGCCCAATCCCATTTACCATAGGCCGCCACAAAATAAAAAAGGCCGTTTCAGCCCATTAACAGTAATTATTTCTGCGGCTTTGGCACTTATTCTAGGTATTAGTGGGGGCTTTGTGGGAACGTATTTAGCATCCCACCTTAATAAAGATAAGCAAAATACACCAAGCGATATTCAGCAGAACATTACAAATATTACTGTTGACGAAACTGTAAATTCCACCACAGAGGCAGTTGCTAAAAAATCGGGTCCCAGCGTTGTGGGAATTCGCACTACTGCAGCGGTTACCAACTTTTTCTTTGGCACAAGCGAAGCCACCGAAGAAGGCTCGGGCATTATTTATACTGCCGACGGTTATATTATAACCAACTACCACGTTATTGAAAGTGCAGTTGAATCTTCAAACTCTAAGGTTGAAGTTTTTCTGCCTGATAATACCGAAAAATCCTTTAGTGCCGCAGTTATTGGCTACAATATTTCTTCAGACCTTGCAGTAGTTAAAATTGAAGCTAACAACCTCCCCGCCATTGAGTTTGCCGACTCTGCTAACCTTACAGTTGGTCAAACAGTTATTGCTATAGGAAACCCCGGCGGACTTGAATTTATCGGCTCGGTTAGCACCGGTGTTATAAGCGGCCTTAACCGTTCAATTACTGTTGGCACCGGCGCTACAATGTCCCTTATTCAGACCGACGCTGCTATAAATCCCGGAAATTCGGGCGGCGCACTTGTAAATACAAGTGGTCAACTTATTGGTGTTAATAGTGTAAAACTTGTAAGCGAGGGCTATGAGGGTATGGGCTTTGCTATCCCCTCTAACACAGTAAAGGAAATATGCGACAAAATTATTTCCAAGCAAAATGACCCCACACCTTATATTGGTATTCAAATTAGCCAAAGCTACACCGCCGCACAGCTTAAAGAGCTTGGCTACCCCGCAGGTGCAGTTGTGGTAAGCGTTGTGGCGGGCAGTCCTGCCGCCGATGCAGGTATTGAGCGCGGTGATATTATTACAGAATATAATGGTAAAACCATTCAAAATTATACTGATCTTGACGACACTATTTCGGATAGTAATCCGGGTGATTCTGTTACTGTCAAGCTTTATAGAGCAGGCAAATTCTATTCAACCACAGTAAAGGTTGAGGCAAATAATTCCCGCTAAATTAAAGTAAAATTAAATGTTAAGCGCCCCGCATTTTGCGGGGCGCTACTTTTATGTTTTCATATCTTGCTTAAAGCTTAGAATTGGTAAAATAGCGTTTTTACCTTTAATCCTTAGTATATAATTTTCGGTTATTTTAAATCCTATTGGTGCCAAAGCCATTAAGCAAATCAAATTTGGGAACATCATAATGCCGTTAAATAAATCAGAAATCACCCAAATAAAATCCAAATTAGAAACTGCACCAAAATATGAAAATGCCGAGAATATTATCTTGTAATGCAGGATGTATTTTTCTCCGAATAGATATTCTATACACCTAATTCCATAAAACGACCATCCCAAAACCGAGGCAAATGCAAAAAAAATGGTAGAAACAACTATAAACCAAGCAGCTGCCTCACCCAAGGTTCGTTTGAAAGCAAGTGTTACTAGTTCAGCCCCGTCAGCAGCAACTAATATTTTACCTGTTTCAAGGTCGAAAAAGCCGCTTAAAAGCAGTGCGAAAGCGGTTAACGAGCAAACAATTATTGTATCAAAAACCACCTCAAATATGCCCCACATTCCCTGTTCTACAGGCTCATTTGTGTCTGCAGCCGCATTTATAATTGCCGCCGAGCCCATTCCCGCTTCATTTGAAAAAATTCCTCTGCGCACCCCTAAATTAACCGCTTTTTTAATCATAATGCCGCTAAATCCACCTAACATTGCATCAAAGCCGAAAGCAGATTTTACTATAAGAGTTAACATTTTAGGAACAAGCTGTATATTAGCAAAAATTATTACGGCAGTTCCTAAAAAATAAAAAACTGCCATAATCGGAAGCAGTATGGCCGTAACGTTTGCTATACCTTTTGTCCCGAAGATTATTATGAAAAAAATAACTACCGCAGAAATTACCCCTATTACCCAATCGGATAACCCGCATACACCACCCAAAGCGGCCGAAATTGTATTGGTTTGCACCGCATTTCCTATGCCAAAGGATGCTAAAATGCAACAAAAACAAAAAATAGTGGATAAAAGTGATGCAATTCTTTTAAAGCGAAAACCGTTTTTAAAACAATACATAACACCACCGCAAGGCTCGCCCTTGTTGTTTCTTTCCCTATAATAAACGGCCAGTAGATTTTCCATATATGCCGTCATACTGCCAAAAATAGCCGAAATCCACATCCAAAAAATAGAACCGGGGCCACCTGCCACAAGCGCAGTGGCAACCCCCGCTATACTACCCGTTCCAAGGGTTGCCGAAAGGGTTGTGGCCAAGGTTTTAAAGGGCGATAAACCATTTTTACTGCTATTTTTTTTAGAAAGTAGTCCAAAAACTGTCTTTTTAAGTATTAGCCCCGAAAATTTAAACTGAAAAAAACCGGTCTTTACCGTAAAATAAACACCGAGCCCTAGAATTAGAATTATTGTAGGTATAGACCAAACCTTTTCTGATAAATAGGAAAAGAAATTATAAATTACCTTAGCAGTCATAGTATCACCTAGTAGATACTATGAAAAAAGTAAAAAAATATGTAAATGAAAATAAAAAAAGTCAGTATAAAGTGTAACTACACCTTATACTGACTTCTTTGTGTTGGCACCGCCCTATTTTCCCGGGCCGCTTCCAGCCAAGTATTTTCGGCACTGATGAGCTTAACTTCCGTGTTCGGTATGGGAACGGGTGGACCCTCATCGCCAATGGCACCAACTTCTGTGCCGTCACTATGCGTGACAGATATATAAAACAGGTTTTGGCCTGTATTATACTTTGTAAAATAAATGGTGACCCGTACGAGATTCGAACTCGTGTTGCCGGCGTGAGAGGCCGGAGTCTTAGGCCACTTGACCAACGGGCCATTTATAACAATAAGTATAACAAAATGGTGCACCATCAGGGACTCGAACCCGGGACACCCTGATTAAGAGTCAGGTGCTCTACCAACTGAGCTAATGGTGCATATTTATTCATACCCTGAAAACTGAATAAAGGAAAGCAAGTGTTGAGTAAAAACCATAATATAGGTTAAGCCCTCGGTCTATTAGTACTGCCTAGCTGAATGCCTCACGGCACTTACACATGCAGCCTATCAACCCGGTAGTCTACCGGGGACCTTACTAGCTTATGCTATGGGATATCTTATCTTGAGGTTGGCTTCACGC
>JAZQSV010000015.1:0-3164 GCA_045630265.1 Acutalibacteraceae bacterium | reverse complement strand
GGGTCTTAAAAGTAAGGATAGCACAATGATTATTGTAACTCACGAAATGGAATTTGCTAAAAACGTTTCGGATAAGGTTATATTTATGGCCGACGGGGTTATTGAAGAAATAGGCACCCCTGAGGAGATTTTCGAAAACCCGCAGTCCCAAAAAACAAAGCAATTCTTAAGCAAATCCTTAGAAGAATTTTAGGAGGATATTATGCCAACAAAAAAAGTAACTAAAGAAATGATTAAAGAATTATACAATTTATTGGCATCCATAGAAAGCGAAGAGGATATTGAGCTTTTGTTTGAAGATTTGTGCACCAAAAAGGAAGTTGAACAAATGGCTCAGCGCATTACGGCTGCCAAGCTTTTAATGGAGGGCAAAACCTATATGCAGGTTATCGAAAAGACTGATATTTCGTCTGCTACCTTGAGCCGTGTCTCCCGCTGTGTGCAATACGGCGAAGGGTATAAAAAATTTATAAAGGTAGAAAAATAAAAGTAGCCGAGAGTGAAAACTCTCGGCATTTTGTTATTTAAGGGCAGTTTTTTGTCGGTTTATAGTTGTAAGGGCATTAGCACCGGTGTAATTAAATTCTTTAGCCATTAATAAAAGAGCTATAAATTTGACTGTTGTAAAGGCAAAATATAGCGTAGTTGGGTTGCCGTCTATTTCTAAATCCCTTTTATTGAGTAAGCGCAGGTCTAAAAGGTCTTGCAATACCTTTTCAAGTCGTTCTTCTTTAATGTCACAAGCATCAGCCAGTACCTCGGCTTCAAATGCGTAATTGCACATCTTTGTGTGTAGGAACAATGCGGCACGCATGGTATCGGGCGAAGAAAGGTGTTCAAATATTTTTCTCATTTCTTCTCCGTCGCCGATAGCTTTGGTATAGCTGTCGTCATATTCAGGAAAAATAGAAAAGAAGGGTGATTCGCCGTTTGAAACTAAGGTAAAGCCTTGGTCTTCGATTATAAAGGAGGTCTGTGTTCGGGTGTTGATTTCATCAGGTGAGTAGGTGGTATCAATTTTCATTGAGGCGTTAAAAAGACCCTTTTCAACCTGCCAACAAATATCCCGTGCAACGTGAAAACGTTGTTCTGTTGGAGTGCTATCAAGAAGGCTTATCACACGCTTTGAAACGTCTTCCATAGAGCAGGCGCTATTACCGAACAAGGTATCAATAGAAGTGCCGAGAGCGGCGCTTAAGGGCGCAAGGAGTGAGCAATCGGGATAGGTTTCGCTAGTCTCCCATTTAGAAACCGCCTGGGCTGAAACGCCAAGCATCTCTGCTAACTGTTCTTGTGTCAGATTTTTTGCTTTTCTAAGTTTTTTTACGTTTTGAGAAAAAGTCATTTTAATTTTCACCTCGTATCATTTTACTGTAGTCTTGATAGCTATAATCGTAGCCGTTATTCGAATGCGTTTTTTGGTAAGCGATTGAAATTAGCGCTAAAATAAGTCCGTCACCAAAAACGTCGTAAATATATACGTCCCTGTCTTTTAAATGGGCTTCACGCTTTACACCCATCTCCAATTCTACGCATTTTTCTAATATGGCTTCAACCTTTTTAGCGTCCAAATCAGTGTTATTCTTAAGGTAATCCACTGTAAAAGTCTTTGAACAAGCGGTCGAGTGAATAAAATGTATAACTTTAAGCGTATCGGCATCGGCTAAGAAGGATAAAAGGTCTATAATGCGGATTTGACATTCGGGGTCTAAAAGCCATTTAAAGTTAGCGTTGTTGCGCAACTGCATTACCGAAAGATTAACGTTTTCGGAGCATACGTTATAATTGTAAAACGCTTCTTGTGATATGCGGCATATATCCCCACGGGAGCTTGGGGGTGGTATAATGGGCAGGGCGTCATAGTTCTCAGTATCTTCCGGTCGAAAATTGTAAAAGGATGCAGGGAAAATTTCTCTTGCTATTTCAAAGGTTTTGAGAATGGTCTCGCGCTTATCCAAATTTTTAAAAAGGTTTGCTAATACCGCTTTTGTGCTGTTGTCTTTATTTTCAAGACCCAAAAGTGTGTCGGTGCTTACATTATAATAACGTGAAAGGGCGACAAGCATCTCAAGGTCGGGCGCGGAAGTTCCGTTTTCCCATTTTGAAATAGTTTTATTGGATATTTGAAGTGATTCGGCTATTTCTTCTTGTGTTGCGCCTTTAGCCTTTCTTAATTCGGTAAGCTTTGCGGCTATGCTTATTTCGGTCATAAAAACACCTCGTTTTAAATATTCAAACTCCGGATTTTGTAATTCTATTATATTTTAAACCCACAGTAGAGTCAATAGAGCAAAATTGGTATAATTCTCTGTTATAGAGAATTTTTCAAGAAAAAACAATCCAAGGTGGAAAATCTGTATAAAAAGAAAAGAACTGGTTTAAAACCAGTTCTTACTTTGGTGCGAGTGATGGGTGAGGTTGCGAGCGCTCGCGGTGCGAGATACAGCGAGCAAAACGAAGCGCCGCGGTCGACAAGCGAGATACGGCAGTATCGAGTCGTAGGGAACCGCAAGAGTGAAAGAACCGAAGGTTCAAGTCCTAAATCAATATAAAAAGAAAAGAACCGGTTAAAACCAGTTCTTACCTTGGTGCGAGTGATGGGTGAGGTTGCGAGCGCTCGCGGTGCGAGATGCAGCGAGCAAAACGAAGCGCCGCGGTCGACAAGCGAGATACGGCAGTATCGAGTCGTCGGGAACCGCAAGAGTGAAAGAACCGAAGGTTCAAGTCCTAAATCAATACAAAAAGAAAAGAACTGGTTTAAAACCAGTTCTTACTTTGGTGCGAGTGATGGGACTTGAACCCATACGTCGGTTGACACACGCCCCTCAAACGTGCCTGTCTGCCTATTCCAGCACACTCGCAAATCATATTCACTTTTAAGCGCTCAATCATTATATCAAATAGTATAAGCGTTGTCAACAATAAATTTTAAAAAATTTGTTGTTTTTTCACTCCGTCTTTTCACCATAAAAAAAGCCACCCCCCTCGTGCGAGGGAGGTGAAATATGATTTTATTATCTTAATACGCCTTGCCCCAATAGAGCATGTGTTTAGCTTCCTTGCCGCAGCAAACGCATTTGCCGTCGATGGTGGCTTGTTCAAAGGGAATACAGCGTGAGGTTACGCCTGCGATTTCCTTTAGCTTGTCTTCACATTCTCTATCG
>JAZQSV010000014.1:0-82373 GCA_045630265.1 Acutalibacteraceae bacterium | reverse complement strand
CATAGCCGAATGCCGCATACTGTCCGTCTAAAAATTCACTGTCTGCCTGTACAATAAAAAACTGTGAAGAAGCGCTATTAAATTTATTAGAGCGAGCCATTGAAATAACTCCACGCTTGTGAGATATATTATTTTCTATACCATTTTGCGCAAACTCGCCCAAAATATTTTCCTTGGAGCCACCGTAGCCCGTACCTTCCGGGCAACCGCCCTGAATCATAAATCCATCCATTATTCTATGGAAGGTAAGGCCGTTATAAAAGCCCTCATCAGCCAGATTTTTAAAGTTTGTAACGGTTATTGGGGTATTGTCTGCATCAAGAGTGAGCTTTATTGTACCGTAATTTTCTACAACTATTTCAGCATCGAATTTTCCACTTAAAAACTCGTCCTTTTTGCAGCCGCAAAGAGAAAACGACAAAACAAAACACATTACACAAATTAAAATTTTAAATAAAATGCTTTTTTTCATTTGTACCACCCTTTAAAAATACTACCCCGCCTTTTGGCAGGGTAGAAAAACTATTTTGCAAGAAGCTTGTTAAGCTCGTTCATAAAGGTGCTTATATCCTTAAACTGGCGGTAAACCGAAGCAAACCTTACGTAAGCAACCTCATCAATTTCCTTTAGCTTATCCATAGCAAGTTCGCCAATTTTTTCGCTGGAAACCTCGCGGTCCAAGGAGTTTTGTAAAACCGCCTCAATCTCATTTATCATATTCTCAAGATTTTCAAGAGAAACGGGGCGCTTTTCGCAAGCACGAAGCAAACCGTTAAGCAGTTTTGCTCGGTTAAATACCTCGCGCGATTTATCCTTTTTAATAACGATAATAGGTAAACTTTCAATTATTTCATAGGTAGTAAAGCGCTTTTGACACTTAAGACACTCCCTACGCCTTCTTATGCGTTCGCCCTCGTCAGTGGGTCTGGAATCAATAACCTTGCTTTCTTCAAAACCGCAAAACGGACATCTCATAAATTATTACCGCCTTTTTTGGATTTTTAAAACTGCCATTTTAAAGTATTATACCACATAAAGGAAGAATTTTCAAGTAAAACTACAACATATGGGCCAAAAGCTCTTCACGAGAGCAGGCAGATATATCTGCAGGCGGAATATCAAATACTGTTTTGGCGCCGAAATCGCCCTTTAAATAGGCCTTATTTATGGCCCTTGCAAATGCAACCAAAACACTTGCTGTGAATTCTGGATTAGAATCAAGCTTTAAGCTGTATTCAATAACGTGAGAATGCTCGCCGCTAAGTCCCGTTTTTCCTGTTCTTATTACAAAGCCGCCGTGGGGAATTCCGCTATGTTCTCTATCCAGCTCTTCTTTTGTAATGAAATAAACTGTTGTATCATAATCAGCAAAATATTTAGGCATGGTTTTAATTTCTTGCTCAATTTTTTTAAGGTCTGCACCATCTTTTGCAACAACATAACAAAGGCGGGTGTGCTTTTGTCTTGTAGAAAGATCGGGATTAGCGCCCGAACGAACAAGCTCCAAAGCACTCTCCACCGGGCAGGTGTACTGCCTTGCATCTAAAACGCCGTCAATACGGCGGATAGCGTCGGAATGGCCTTGGCTTACACCCTTACCCCAAAAGGTATAGTCATTACCGTTTGGCAAAAGTGCCGAAGCGTAAAGTCTGTTAAGGGAGAACATGCCCGGATCCCAACCGCAGGAAATAAGTGCTGTGTGGCTACCTTTTTTAGCCGCCTCGTCTACCCTTTTAAAATGGGTAGGAATGTCAGCGTGTGTGTCAAAACTGTCAACCACGTTAAAATGTTCGGCAAGGTCCGGAGTCATTTTCGGCAAATCGGTAGCGCTACCGCCACATATAATTAAAACGTCAATATCATTTTTGTATTTAAGTACGTCATCAGCAGAAAAAACCTTTGCGCCGGTTAAAGTCTTAACGCTTTGCGGGTCTCGGCGACTGAAAACGCCGAAAAGTTCCATATCACTATTTTGAGCAACGCTGAGTTCCACACCTTTACCAAGGTTTCCGTAACCGTAAATACCGATTTTCATAAAACCATTCCCTTAACAAAAAATTATCTAATTCATTATACCAAATAAGCACTATAAAATCAAGAAAATTTCGCTTTGTATTGCAATTTATTTTAAAATGTAGTATTATATTTTATGCTATGAAAGGCGGTTTTAAAATGAAAAATGAGTATGGCCAGCTCATAAAAAACTGTGAACTTTTTTTATTTGATATGGACGGCACCCTATACCTTGGTAATACGCTTTTTGATTTTACCAAAGAGCTTCTTGATACCATAAAAGTCGCAGGGAAAAAATATCTTTATATTACCAACAATTCCTCAAAAAGCGTTAAGGATTACGTTAAGAAATTAGCATCCCTTGGAATTGACGCTACAGAGGATGAATTTTTAACCTCATCCCAAGCCACCGCCCACCACCTTAAAAAGGATTTTGCGGGGGCCAAACTTTACGTTTGCGGCACTAATTCCCTTAAGGCCGAGCTTGAAAGCGAGGGCTTTATAATAACCGAAAATTTGGACGAGGTTGAGGTTATTGTAATGGGCTTTGACACCGAGCTTACCTTTGAAAAACTAAAGGCCGTTTCAAGACTGCTCTCAGAAAAGGATTTACCCTATTTTGCCACCAATCCCGACCTGGTTTGCCCCACCGAATTTGGCAGTGTGCCCGACTGCGGAAGCGTATGCGAAATGATATATAACAGTACTAAAAAACGCCCCGAATTTATTGGTAAGCCAAGCCCACTGATGCCTATACTTGCTATGGAAAAAATGGGTGTTTCAAAAGAGAAAACTGCAGTAGTCGGAGATAGAATTTATACCGATATTAAAAGCGGAATAAACGCAGGCGCAGTATCAGTTTTGGTGCTTAGCGGTGAGACCGACCTTGACACCTTGGAGCGATCTCCCGATAAGCCCGACGTGGTTTTAAATTCGGGCAGAGAGATTTTGGATATTCTTTTGGAAAAATAGGGATAATATGTAATTGACATTGTTTTTAAACTGATGTATAATACTAAAATAGATTTATTATAATGGAACAGGTTAGGCGAAACAACTTGTTTCGCCACAAAATCTTTGATTTTGCGACAAATTTTTCATAAAAATTTGTCCTTTTCCATTGAAATGAGTGTCGTGCAAAATTAAATTATAATATTTGATTTTGCTGAAGCCACTTAAAAAGTGGCTTGACGAAACGCTTTTTGAGCGTTTCGACTAACTACAATCATTATAAATAATTTTAAAGAAAGGAGAGGGCGACAGTGAAAAAAACCGTTATCCCCGAAGATTATCGACCGCTACTTGACAGGTACGATATGCAACGCGCAATTTCATGCATTAAACAAACCTTTCAGCATGAACTTGCTACTGCACTTAATTTAAAGCGTGTTTCAGCACCGCTTTTTGTTACGGAGGCATCCGGCCTTAATGATAATTTGAGCGGTATTGAGCGCCCTGTTTCCTTTGATATACCAGCCGTTTCGGCCGATGCGCAAATAGTACACTCCCTTGCAAAATGGAAGCGTCTTGCCCTTAAAAGGTACAACTTTAAGGTTGGCGAAGGTCTTTATACCGATATGAATGCTATTCGCCGTGATGAAGAACTTGACAATACCCATTCCATTTACGTTGACCAGTGGGACTGGGAAAAAATTATAACAAGCGAAACCCGAAACGAGGATTATTTAAAGCTTGTTGTAAAAGCTATAGTTAAAGCCATTTGTGATACTAACGACCACTTGAAGCTTCGCTTCCCACAGCTTAGAAGCAACCTTGAAAAAGAGGTTACCTTTGTTACCACAAGCGAGCTTGAAGAGCTTTATCCGGACCTTACACCGAGTGAGAGAGAACATGCCATTACCAAAGAGCATAAAACTGTTTTTATTATGCAAATCGGTGTTCCGTTAAAATCGGGTAAACCACACGATAATAGAGCTCCCGACTATGACGATTGGTCACTAAACGGTGACATTTTCTTTTGGGATGACACCTTAAATAAAGCGATGGAAATTTCCTCTATGGGAATTCGTGTTGATAAAGATGCTTTAGATAAGCAACTTACCGTTTCGGGCTGTGATGACAGGCGAAACCTTATGTTCCACAAAATGCTTTTAAATAATGAGCTTCCCCTAACCATTGGCGGTGGCATTGGTCAGTCGCGACTTTGTATGCTTATTTTAGGGGCCGCGCATATTGGCGAAGTACAGTCCAGCATTTGGGATGAACATACTATAAACGAATGCGAAAAACGTGGTATTACACTACTTTAATTCGGAGGCAGTTATGATTAAAACTACAGTTAAAGAAATTTTTAAATCACCCAATGATTTTGCCGAGAAGGAAGTCTTTATTGCAGGTTGGATTAGAACCATCCGCTCTTCCAACGTATTTGGTTTTATTGAGATAAACGATGGTACCTTCTTTAGCAACATTCAGGTTGTTTTTGAAAGTGAAACCTTAGAAAACTATAAAGAAATTGCCTCTCAAAACGGCGGTGCCGCTCTTAATATTGAGGGTACACTTGTACTCACCCCCGAGGCGAAGCAGCCCTTTGAAATTAAAGCGAGCAAGATTACTGTTGAGGGCACCTCTACCCCCGATTATCCCCTACAGAAAAAGCGCCACTCACTAGAATACCTTAGAACAATAGCCCACCTTCGTCCCCGCACTAATACATTCTCTGCGGTTTATAGAGTACGTTCCCTTGCCGCATACGCTATTCACAAATTCTTTAACGAGCGCGGCTTTGTTTACACCCATACCCCCATCATCACCGCTAGTGATTGCGAGGGTGCAGGCGAAATGTTCCGCGTTACCACCTTGGATTTAGATAATATTCCTACCGAGGACGGCAAGGTTGATTATTCTAAAGACTTTTTCGGTAAATCTGCAAACCTTACAGTAAGCGGTCAGCTTAGCGCCGAAACCTACGCTATGGCATTTAGAAACGTTTACACCTTCGGTCCTACCTTCAGGGCAGAAAATTCCAACACTACCCGCCACGCGGCCGAGTTTTGGATGATTGAGCCCGAAATCGCCTTTGCAGATTTAAATGATGATATGGCCTTGGCCGAAGATATGCTTAAATTCGTTATCAGCTACGTTTTAGAAAACGCCCCTGAGGAGATGGAATTCTTCAACAAATTTATTGATAACGGACTTATTGAACGCCTAAAGGGTATTGTTGCGGCCGACTTTGGCAGGGTAACCTACACCGAAGCCATTGAGCTTTTAAAGAAAAACAACGACAAATTTGACTTTAAGGTTGAGTGGGGCTGTGATTTGCAAACTGAGCATGAGCGCTATTTAACCGAAGAAATTTTTAAGCGCCCCGTATTTGTTACCGACTATCCCAAGGAGATTAAAGCATTTTATATGCGACTTAACGATGACGGCAAGAC
Organism: Acutalibacteraceae bacterium; assembly: GCA_045630265.1. Taxonomy (GTDB): domain Bacteria; phylum Bacillota; class Clostridia; order Oscillospirales; family Acutalibacteraceae; genus UMGS1279. The sequence continues at coordinate 76,959 of JAZQSV010000014.1, read as the reverse complement.
AGTTGCCGCTATGGACTGTCTTGTTCCCGGAATCGGCGAGATTATAGGCGGTAGTCAAAGGGAAGAAAGGTACGACGTTTTGAAAGAGCGTATTAACGAATTTGGTCTTAAGGAAGAAGATTATTGGTGGTATATGGACCTTCGTAAATATGGCGGCACCAAACACGCCGGCTTTGGCCTTGGCTTTGAAAGAGCAATTATGTACCTTACCGGCATGCAAAACATCCGCGACGTACTACTCTACCCCAGAACTGTTGGCAACGCAGAATTTTAAATTAAATTGCTTTAATAAAACAAAATCCCAAATGGAAAGCTCCATTTGGGATTTTTTATTTAATAACTAAAATATTTATAAAATGTAGGATATGAACTTAAAAACTGCGATAAGGTTGTTCTTGTATTGCTACCCGGGTCATTTATAAAAAAGTCGCCCGCTCCTGCTCCTCCATCCTTAAAGCCGGTAATTACAACCCAGTGCTGTGAGCCGTATTTATTTTTCGCCCCAAAAAGTACGGGTTTGTTTTGACTTAAAATGGAGCGGATTTTTGCAAGATACCCACTGCTGCTTGTAATAACCGTGTAATGCGACGGCCAATAAACGCTACCTGAAGAGGTATATTTTAGTTTTTTTGCCATAGCGTCGGGGGTAATGGTTACTGCCTGCCTATAAGATTCTATCATAGCAATAGCGGTAGTGGCACAACCTATCTGCGCTATGGTTTTGCCGGACGAGCCGATTTGAACGTTTGCCCAACGGGAGTCGGTCTGCTTATAGCTTGGAATGTTTAGCTTTACCGAAGCAGTGGAGGATTGTCCGCTTAGGTATTTATTGCTTACGTATCCCAAATTTTTGCCGTTATATAAAACTCTGCTCCAGTCTCCCGCCTCGCTGAGAACCAGAACTGTCTGTTCCTTTGAAAGGCTTCCTATAATACTATAACCCGTACCCGCTCCACTTCGAACATTAAGAGTGCCCGAGGAAATTTTAACGGTTTTAGCGATCGAGGCCGTTTCAGTAATATATGCCGAATAGCAATAACCATATAGATTTTTGCCGTACTCAACGTACCACCAATCACCTGATTTGGAAATAAGGGTTATATAAGAGCCCTTAGCAAGAGAAGTAATATATTTACCACTGGTAGAAGCGCTTCCCCTTACAATAAGCCGTGTACTTTCGGTTGTAACAATTCCCGCTTTTGAGGAATTTGTTGCTGCCGATGCTTTAATAGGATTTAAAATAAAGGTTGCCACTAAAACAAGGGAAAGCATAAATGTAGCTATTTTTTTCATATTTTCACCTGCCTTTCCGTCCAAAAGGACTATGTAAATTATAACATAATACCGCTTTCCCTTTAACCCATAAAATATTAGCAATAATGATCCCAAATATATACAAAAATCCCCCGAAGAAAACCTTCGGGGGAAGCTTAAAAAAATTATTTACCTTTTATATATTCATCTATTGCCTTTGCGGCGGCTTTTCCTGCACCCATTGCAAGAATTACTGTTGCGGCACCTGTAACGGCATCTCCACCTGCGAAAACACCTTCGCGGGAGGTTAGTCCGCTTTCGTCCTTGGTTATAATGCACCCGCGCCTGTCAGTATCAAGGCCCGGTGTAGTACTGCGGATAAGGGGATTCGGGCTTGTACCTATAGACATTATCATTGTATCAATAGAAAGCTCAAATTCGCTTCCATCTTTAACTACGGGACGTCGGCGACCGCTTTCGTCGGGCTCCAAAAGCTCCATTTCGGCGCATTTTATACCACATACGTTACCGTTTTCATCGCCTAAAACTTCTAATGGAGTGGTAAGAGTTTTGAAAATAATTCCCTCTTCTTTGGCGTGCTCCACCTCTTCCAGTCTGGCGGGGAGTTCTTCCATTCCCCTGCGGTAAACAATATACACCTCTTTAGCGCCAAGGCGTTTGGCACACCTGGCGGCATCCATAGCAACGTTACCGCCGCCTACAACCGCAACCTTTTCGCTACGCTTAATAGGGGTTTTACTGCCATTTTGATAGGCCTTCATAAGGTTTATTCGGGTAAGATATTCGTTTGCTGAATATACACCCTTTAAAGATTCGCCGGGGATACCCATAAACCTTGGAAGTCCCGCGCCCGAGGCAATATAAATCGCCTCATTACCCATCTCGAAAAGCTCGTCAATGGTAAGAACTTTACCAATAACCATATTGGTTTCTATCTTAACACCAAGGGCTTTAAGGCCTTCAATTTCACTTGCCACAATGCTTTTAGGAAGACGGAATTCGGGTATGCCGTAAACCAAAACACCGCCCGCTAGATGCAGTGCCTCGTAAATGGTAACGTCGTAGCCCATTTTTGCAAGGTCACCCGCAGCGGTAAGGCCGCTGGGGCCAGAGCCGATAACACAAACCCTTTTGCCGTTAGCTTTAGGCAAAACAACCTCTGCATTAACATTTTCTCTATACCAGTCGGCCACAAACCTTTCAAGGCGGCCAATAGCAACGCTTTCACCCTTTAAGCCTCGAACACATTTACCCTCGCACTGGTTTTCCTGCGGACATACCCTACCGCAAATTGCGGGCAAGGTAGAGCTTTCGCTTATAACGTTATAGGCGCCTTCAAAATCGCCATTTGCAACAAGATTTATAAACCTTGGTATATCAATACCAACAGGGCAGGCAGTGCGGCAAGGAGCATTTTTGCAACCCAGGCACCTTTTTGCCTCCTCTATAGCCATCTCCTTAGTAAACCCAAGCGCTACTTCGCTGAAATTTTTATTGCGCACATTAGGTGCTTGTGAGGGCATTTCGGTCCTTTTAGGGGACATATTTCTTTCCATTACTGCTCCCCCTTATTTAAAAGATTACAGGAAGCTTCCCTTTTGTGGGTTTCAAAGCCCTTGTACATATCAGAGCGTTTCATTGCCTCATCAAAATCCACCAAATGGCCGTCAAAATCGGGGCCGTCAACACAGGCAAACTTTGTTTCGCCGCCAACGGTTAACCTACAACCGCCGCACATACCCGTGCCGTCAATCATAATAGGATTCATACTAACAGTTGTTTTAATGCCGTATTTTTTTGTTAAAAGGCATACAAATTTCATCATAACAAGAGGGCCTATAGCAATAACCTCGTCATATTCGTTGCCATTTAAAATAAGTTCCTCTAACGCGTTTGTTACAAGGCCTTTTTCACCATAACTACCATCGTCGGTAACAATTTTCAGTTTGTCGCTAACGGCAGAAAATTCATCCTCCAAAATAACTAGCTCCTTGTTTCTAAAGCCCGCTATACTATGTACTTCAGCACCAAGGCGATGCAGTTTTTTAGCAACAGGATAAGCAATAGCGCAACCAACGCCACCGCCAACAACCGCAACCTTTTTAAGCCCTTCTACACGGCTTGCAGTGCCAAGAGGACCAACAAAATCTAAAATATACTCACCCTCGTTTAAGCTGTTAAGCTCTTTGGTGGAGTCTCCCACTATCTGATAAATAATGGTAACGGTACCCTTTTCTCTATCAAAATCCGCAATGGTAAGGGGTACACGCTTACTATCCTCTTTTGCTCTGAAAATTATAAACTGACCGGGCTCTGCCTTTCTTGCAATAAAGGGAGCTTCTACCACCATTTTGGTAACAAAAGAGTTTAGGGCTTCCTTTTTAATTATTTTAAACATTGTTTCACCGCATTTCCATATAAACTAAAGCAAAATTACCATAGTATTTTAACACAAACCGCCTTTAATTACAATAGAATTTTTAAATTCTTATAAACTTGTACAGCTAAGCCGAAATTTTATATAACTTTTTCTAAAAAACTGTATTTATTTTGGTTTGTAGGTTGATATTTATGGTAAAAATTTGTATAATAAATTAGGTATAAAACTTTTTGGAGGATGTTTTATGGACTGTAAACAGTTTTTTGCTTCTCTGGACACTAAGCGTATTGCAATGTGCGGTATTGGTGTTAGTAACACCCCGCTTATTTTAAAGTTTTTAAATATGGGTGCTCGCGTTTTTGCCTGCGACAGACGTAGCCGCGAATCTATAGGCGAACTAGCCGACCGTCTTGAGGCCGCAGGCGCCGAGCTTCGCCTTGGCGAGGATTATCTTAAGGACCTTGAGGTTGATATGATTTTTCGCACACCGGGTATGAACTTTAACCTGCCCGAGCTCGAGGAAGCAAGGCGCAGAGGTATAGCCGTTACAAGTGAGATGGAGGTTTTCTTTGACCTTTGCCCAGCCACCATTTTTGCGGTAACCGGCTCCGACGGTAAAACCACCACCACAACCCTTATTGCCAAAATGCTTGAAGCGGCAGGAAAAACCGTTCACGTTGGCGGAAATATAGGCAGGCCACTACTCCCCGAAATTGATAACATAAAACCAGATGATTTTGTGGTTATAGAACTTTCCTCTTTCCAGCTTATTTCTATGAGGAAAAGCCCCGACGTTGCAGTTATAACAAACGTTGCCCCCAACCACTTAGACGTTCATAAGGATATGGATGAATATATTGATGCGAAGAAAAACATTATGCTTCACCAAAATGCTTTCTCTCGCACAGTTTTAAACTATGGCGACGAAATTACAAGCGGTTTTTCGAAGGACGTTCGCGGCCAGAAGCTTTACTTTAGCATGACTGAGCCTGTTAAAAATGGTGCGTTTGTTGATAAAAACGGTAATATTGTTATGTGCTACCGCGGAATTAAAGCGCCTCTTATGCACAAGGAGGATATTGCCATTCGCGGCGAACACAACGTTGAAAATTATCTTGCCGCCATTTCGGCCGTTTGGGGCTTTGTCGGTGCCGACGAAATTAAACAGGTTGCCAAAACCTTTATGGGCGTTGAGCACCGTATTGAATTTGTAAGGGAACTAAATGGAGTTAAGTACTATAACGACTCTATTGGTTCCAGCCCTTCAAGAACAATAGCAGGACTTAAATCCTTTGATAAAAACGTTATTTTGCTTGCAGGAGGTTACGATAAGCAAATTCCCTTTGAGCCAATGGCACCCTATATTATAGAAAAGGTAAAGCTTCTTATTTTAACCGGTCCAACTGCCGCAAAAATTGCAAAGGCAGTAAAGGCAGAGCCAAAATACAGCGGCTACAACCCTGCCATTATTCACGCAGAGGATATGGCTCACGCAGTTTCCATTGCCCACAAGCACGCAGTAGAGGGCGATACCGTGTTGCTTAGCCCTGCTTGTGCGAGCTTTGATGCATTCCCCAACTTTGCCGTTAGGGGCGATAAATTCAAAGAGCTTGTTAACGCTTTAAAATAAAGCTATAAAATACCTGTTTAGCGGAAGTTTTCTTCCGCTAAACTTAATTATGGAGAAAATTATGGAGATTAAAAAACTGCTTTATGACCTTACAAAATCCCATACTGCAGCACACGTAAATTTTGCAGCAAAAAATGCGGCTGCAGTTTTAAAGGAATTTTCCAAGGTAGAGATTTTTGATAATTATATAACCGCCACCGTAGGTAGCGGTGAGAAAACCCTGATGCTTGAAGCCCACATTGACCAGGTTTGCTTTATTGTAACCAAGGTTTATGATGATGGGTTTTTGCGTGTTTCTTCGGTAGGTGCCATTGATGCAAGGGCTTTGCCTGCTGCAAGGGTTAAAATTTACGGCAAAGAGGAAATAAGCGGTGTTTTTACCAGCGTTCCTCCCCATATAAAAAAAGAAGGCTCAGCAATAGAACTTGACGGTTTGTTTATTGATACCGGGCTTACCTCTGTCAAGGATTTAATTTCAGAGGGGGATTTAGTGTTTTTTGACACTGAGCCGACAGAACTTAAAAACAACCGTTTCTGCGCTGCAGGGCTTGATGACAAGGCGGGAGTTACCGCTATAATTTCGGCCTTTAGTGAAATTGCAAAACTAAACCTTAACCTAACCACCACCCTTGTTTTAACCTTTGGGGAAGAGTTGGGGCTTCGCGGCGCTACCGTTTCTGCCTTTAAATTAAACCCGGATTGTTGCATTGCGGTAGACGTTAGCTTCGGTGATTTTGAGGGTGTACCCTCCTATAAAACCTCCCCGCTTGGCAGCGGTACTATGATAGGCATTTCCCCCGTTTTAAACCGAAATATTTATACTAAACTGCAATCTATAGCCAAGGAAAATAATATTCCCTTTACTTTGGAGGTTATGGGTGGCAAAACGGGTACCGATGCCGACGTTATTTCAATTTCCAAAAGCGGTATCCCCACAGGGCTTATTTCCATTCCGCTTAGGAATATGCATTCTGCGGTAGAGGTGGTTAGTCTAGAGGATATTTCTGCCACCGCAAAGCTAATAACCTTATTTGCAAAGGAGGTTTTATAAAATGTTGAAACTTTTAGAAAACCTTTGTAATTTATCGGGCGCTGCGGGAAATGAGGATAAAGTGCGCGACTTTATTTTAAACGAAATTAATGATTTTTGTGTTACTAAGGTTGACCAAAACGGAAATATTCTAGCCTTTAAAAAGGGTAATAAAACACCTAATAAAAAGGTGATGGTGGATGCCCATATGGACGAGGTTGGGGTTATTGTAACCTCGGTTACCGATAGCGGCATGCTCCGCTTTGATACCTTGGGCGGCATTCTTCCCGAATCACTACTGGGCAGTTCTATTTGTTTCGAAAATGCAGTTGGTATAATTGGTATTAAGCCCATTCATTTGTCAGATGCAGATGAACGCAAGGTTCTACCAAAGGCTGACAGTCTTTTAATTGATATAGGTGCAAAAGATAAGGCAGATGCTTTAAATTATATATCCCTTGGTGAAATGGGAACATTTAAAGCAAACTTCACCTCTCTTTCAAACGGACGCTTTTTATCTAAAGCTATAGATGACAGAATTGGTTGCGCACTTCTTATAACCCTTTTGAAAGAATATTCTGACTATGATTTTTATGCTACCTTTACTATAGGAGAAGAACTTGGTCTTCGGGGCGCAAAAACCGCCACGTTTAATATAGAACCCGACTATGCAATAGTTTTAGAAGCAACAACCGCCGCCGATTTGCACGATGCTCCCGATGACCAGAGGGTTTGTACAGTAGGTGATGGAGCAGTGGTTTCATTTATGGACAATTCCACCCTTTACAACAAAAAGCTTTTTGATAAGGCATTTGAAATAGCTAAAGAAAAAAGCATACCCGTTCAGACCAAAACAAAGGTGGCGGGCGGAAATAATGCAGGTGCTATTCATCTATCAAAGAGCGGCGTTAAAACTATTACCATATCCCTTCCCTGCAGGTATATTCACTCCCCCTGCTCTTTGGGTGATATAAAGGACGCTAAAGCTATGCTTGACCTTGCAAAAGGGCTGATTACCTTTTTTGCGAGCGGTGAGATTTAAATGATTTATTTGTTAGACCAAAATGCACCCCTTATCTTCCCCAAAAACTCTGACCCCTTTATTAAAACAAAAATACTTGCAAACGACCTATCTTACGGCAGAGGTTTTTCCTTTCAAACCATTTGGCGGCAAGAAATAGAGCAAACCGTTACCGCCGTACTTTTAAAATTTGAGAATACCTTTTTTATTACTGCAAGCAGTAAGGCCGACTTTTTGGAAATAAAGGAGTTTATATTTACCGTGGGTTTTTTCTCCCTTCAAACAAAAAGCACCACCCTTAAAAAGTTGGGGCTAAGAGAACACGAGCGGTACATTTGCCTTTCTAAAAAGGCCGATAATACAGAGTTCCAAACCCTAGAAGACGGCACCCAATTAAACCTAAAACGGGCTTACGAAATTCTTTTTGAAAAGGAAAACGAAAATATAAAAAGACCGGTTTTTGAAGGTTGGTACGCCGACCTTTCTCACCGCATACGCCACGGCACGGCGCTTTTTGAAATGGAGGGACAATCGGCTTGTGTTGTATCGCACCTTACTAAATCTTCAGCTGTTATAAGCGGTGTTGCGACACGCGAAAATGCGCGGGGTAAAGGTCTCGGAAGTAAAATTTTGAATAAAACCTTAAAACAACTTAGCGATAAAAGAGTTTACGTTGCAACAAGTAATAAAACGGCCGATTTCTACCTTAAAAACGGCTTTAAGAAAACAGAAAATATAAGTATATATAAGGAGTTATAAAATGTTAGACTTTTTTGAAATTTGCCCCGAGCTTTCAAAACTTGACATAAGGGCAAAGATGGTAGCAGAAAAAAGTTTCTCCGAGATTGATGAAATTACAAGTTATAACCAGTTAAAGGTTCTTTCATCTTTCATTAAACACCGCGTGTCTGAGAGCAACTTTGCCCCTACTACGGGCTACGGCTACGGCGACAAAGGCAGGGACGATTTAGATAAAATCTTAGCCGACATTTTCGGCGCCGAGGATGCGCTGATTCGCCACACCTTTGCAAGCGGTACACACACCCTTACCGTTGCCCTTTTTGGACTTCTTCGGCCAAAGGATAAAATGCTTTGCATTACGGGAAGACCCTATGACACCCTTATTGGTGTGCTTGGTATCGATGGCCATAGCGACGGCTCTTTAGCCGATTTTGGTGTAGAATACAACGAAGTATCCCTTAAAAATGACGGAACTCCTGATATAGACAGCATTAAGAATGCCCTTAAAAACGATACTTACAAGGTAGTTTACATTCAGCGCTCAAGAGGATATTCTTTAAGGGCCAGTCTTAAAATAGACGACGTTAAAAACCTTTGTGAAATTATTAAAAGTATTTCTCCCGAAAGCTATATTATGGTAGATAACTGCTACGGCGAGTTTACAGAAAAATTAGAGCCCACCGAGGTTGGCGCCGATTTAATGGCAGGTTCACTAATTAAAAATCCCGGCGGCGGTATTGCTCCTTGCGGAGGATATATGGCGGGCAGAGCCGACCTTATTGAAAAATGCTCCTACAGAATGACTGCGGCGGGTGTGGGCCGTGAGGTTGGCGCAACCTTAGGCCATAACAGGGAACTTTATATGGGCCTTTTCAGTGCGCCGCACGTTACGGGTGAGGCTCTGAAATCGGCCGTTTATACTGCGGCGCTATTCAGCGAGATGGGCTTTGAAGTATCACCCAGGGTTAACGAAAAACGTGGCGATATTATTCAAAGTATTTGCCTTGAAAACAGTGAGCGCCTCATTGCATTTTGCAAAGGTCTTCAAAGCGGAGCACCTGTAGACTCACACCTTACCCCCGAGCCGTGGGATATGCCCGGCTATGACGACAAGGTTATTATGGCGGCGGGTGCCTTTGCAGGCGGCTCTTCCATAGAACTTTCGGCCGACGCACCCCTTCGTGACCCCTATGCCGTATGGCTCCAGGGCGGTCTTAATTTCCATAGCGCAAGAGCAGGAATTTTAATGGCAGCAGAAGAGGTTTTAAAGGTAGATAAAAACAAATAAATAAGAATATTAAACTAAAACCCCAAAGGAAAATCCTTTGGGGTTTTAGTTTAATATTAATTTACTTTATCTTTCTTCCCTAAAATACGGAAGGCCCAGGCTTTCTGGGGGCTGATTTTTCTTTTTGCTACGCATACTTGTAAAGATTAAAACAATAATGGTAACAACATAAGGAAGCAGTTTAAATAGCTCTTTACCTGCAAAGCTAACACCTGTTATATAACTACTTGCAATATAAAGTGCGCCAAAAATAAGTGAGCCGAAAATTGCAAGATTGGGTTTCCAAACCGTAAAAATAACAAGGGCTATAGCAAGCCAACCAATATCATCTATCATATATTCCCAGTTGCCGTTAAGATAGTCCATAACGAAGGAAAGACCACCAAGGCCCGCAATACCACAGCCAATGCAGGTGGCACCGTAGCGGTAGGCAGAAACGTTAATACCCGCCGCATCGGCAGTAGCAGGATTTTCACCAACAGCGCGCAGATGAAGTCCTACGCGGGTGCGATTTAAAACAAAAGTTGTAACAAGCGCAACTATAATTGCAAGGTATACCAAAACACCGTGGGAAAGAAATATTTCTCCAAAAGAGCCAAGCTTTGATGCAAAAGGCAGTGAAGCTTTAAAATAAATTGCGCCCCTTACATAGATAAGCTCAGTTTGCTTAATCATATAGTCGGAAATACCAACACCAAGGGTAGTAAGCGCAAGACCCGTAACGTTTTGATTTGCTCTTAAAGTTACTGTAAGAAAACTAAAAAGCAGTCCCATAAGAGCACTACCGATAAGGGTTGCTATAACGGGAAGCAACACGGCAAGTACACCGCTTACGTTATCCCCCGCCGCAGTTAAATAAAGATATTCAACAAAGCAACCACAGGAAGCGCCAACGCACATTACACCCGGAATACCAAGGTTTAGGTGGCCTGATTTTTCAGTTATAGTTTCTCCCGTTGCACCGAAAAGAAGAGTCATACCAAGGCGGATAGCACTAACAATAAACGCAATCATCAGTTACCCTCCTTTGTATGTTTTGTAAGCACAATTTTATATCTAAGGAAAAATTCACAGCCAATTATGAACAAAAGCATTATTCCTGTGATAATATCTGAAACAGAGCTAGGAACGTTGAATGTGGTAGAAATTTGACCAGCACCTCTGCTAAGGAAAACAACAAGGAAGGTAGTGAATATCATAACTACTGGATTAAACTTTGCAAGCCAGGAAACCATAATGGCCGTAAATCCCCTGCCTGCAACAGTCGTTGTACTTATGGTATGGTTTGTGCCGCCTACAATAAGGAGGCCTGCAATGCCGCATATAGCACCCGACACAACCAAAGTTCTTATAATAACCTTTTTAACACCAATGCCTATGTACTTAGCGGTATTTTCGCTTTCCCCTACTACCGAAATCTCATATCCTTGTTTGGAATATTTTAGATAAACGTAAGAAACAGCTGTTACAATCGCCACAATAATTATATTCAGAAGAAACTGCTTGCCTGCAATAACAGGAAGTCCATACTGGGGCATTGTTTTTAAAACACCCGAGCCATCCTTTGCAAACACCTTTAAAAAGTATGCCACAAACTGAATGGCCACATAGTTCATCATAAGTGTAAAAAGGGTTTCATTTGTATTCCAAATTGCCTTGAAAACGGCAGGTATTACCGCCCAAATTATGCCCGCCAAAATACTGGCCGCAATCATAACCAAAATAAGCACCGGATATGGCAGCTTATCACCTAAGAAGAACATTGTGGCAACTGTTGCAAGTCCGCCTATCAAAACCTGTCCCTCAGCTCCGCAGTTCCAAAAGCGCATTTTAAAGGCGGGGGTAACAGCAAGCGAAATACAAAGCAAAATTGCAGTATCTTGAAGCGTGTTCCAAACTCTTCGTTCGGTGCCGAAAACACCCCTGAACATTTCCATATAAATCTGAACGGGGTTTTTATTTGAGAGAAGCATTATAAGTATGCCCGAAACAATAAGAGCAGATATTATAGCTACTCCGCGCACCATAACGCCGAAATGCCATTTCACAGAAGCGGGATCACGCTTGGCAATATGAAAAAGAGGTGTCTTTATTCCACTTTTTGCCATTTACTCTTCCCCCTTTTCTAAGTCATCTTCATCTGCCGATGTGGATTTAACCATTAAAAGACCAATTTCTTCCTTTTTAGCGGTGCGTCCGTCCAATACGCCTGTAACCCTGCCCGAATTTACAACCAAAATTCTATCACAAAGTTCCATTAAAACGTCTAAATCCTCACCTACAAATATAACCGCAACGCCACGCTCTTTTTGTTCGTTTAAAAGGTTATAAATTGTATAGGAAGCGTTTACGTCAAGGCCGCGAACAGGATATGCCGCCATTAAAACGGTAGGCGAAGCGGCAATTTCACGGCCTACCAAAACCTTTTGAACGTTACCGCCCGAAAGTTGTCTTACCGGTGTTGTAGCACCTGGGGTGGAAACGTTAAGGTCTTGAATAATACGCTCGGCAAGGTCCTTAGGACCCTTTCTTTCTAAAAACGCCGAATGTCCCTTTCGGTAGCTTCTAAGCATCATATTATCAATAATATCCATGTTGCCTACAAGACCCATACCAAGGCGGTCCTCCGGCACAAAGGAAAGGCGAACACCAAGCTCACGAATTTGAATAGGTGTTTTGTCCCTTAGGTTTTCCTTATTTCCTGTCTTAGGGTCGATATATGTAATTTCACCATTATCCAGTCGGTTAAGACCGGCAATAGATTCAAGCAGTTCTCTTTGTCCGCTACCCGCAATTCCCGCAATACCAAGTATTTCACCCGAACGAGCAGTAAAGGAAATATCATCCAAAACCTTTCTGCCCTCGTCATTTACACTCGTAACACCATTAACAACAAGGCGGTCGGTGGGATTTTTGGGCTCACTTCTATTAATATTAAGAACTACCTTTTCACCCATCATCATTTCGGTAAGCTCTGCCTCGTTTGTTTCACTTGTGTTCACAGTAGAAACGTGCTCGCCGCGGCGAAGCACCGCAACACGGTCAGAAATTGAAAGTACCTCGTGCATTTTGTGGGTAATAATTATAATAGACTTACCGTCCTCACGCATACGGCGAAGAACTGCAAAAAGCTTTTCAGTTTCCTGTGGAGTTAAAACTGCCGTGGGCTCGTCCAAAATTAGAATGTCTGCACCGCGGTAAAGCACCTTAATGATTTCAACCGTCTGCTTTTCGGAAACAGACATATCATGAACCTTTTTCTGGGGGTCAATTATAAAGCCGTACTTTTGGGTTATTTCAATAACCTTTCTGGTAACCTCTGCCAGATTATATCTTTTATCCTCGTCAGTACCAAGGGCAATATTTTCAGTGGCAGAAAATACGTTTACAAGCTTAAAGTGCTGATGAATCATACCAATTTTATGCTCAAAAGCATCCTTAGGAGAACGAATAACTACTTCCTTACCGTCCACAAAAATTTGTCCATTGTCGGGGAAATAAATACCCGCAACCATATTCATAAGTGTGGTTTTGCCGCTACCGTTTTCTCCTAAAATAGCAAGGATTTCTCCTTCTCTTACGTCCAAATTGCAATTTTTGTTTGCAACAACGCTACCAAAGGTTTTGGTAATGTCCCTACACTCAAGCTTTACTACATTTGACAAAAAAAGCACCCCCAAATAACTATTTTAGCTCCGATAAAAGCAAAAAATTTGCCCTTATCGCAGACAAAATACATAAAAACTAGGTATAGGCGGAGCGTTACACCCCGCCTATACTTAAATAAATTTTAAATTAGAACTTCTCGTTAAGTCTTGTAATACCATCAATCTTAAGGTCAAAGTAAGGAGCAGACATAACCTTAGACTCCTTGAAGATACCGTTTTCGATAACTTCCTTTTCCTCTACCTTGTGGCTCTCAACCTTTTTGCCTTCAACGGTGAAGTTAGCAGTATCAAATACGTTGATGGTGCCGTCTTTAAGACCCTTAGTAACTTCCTCAAGCTTAGCTGCTGTACCTGCAGCGGCAGCAGTCTCGTTAACCTCGGTAAGTACTACAGAACCTGCATCGATTCCGCCGCACCAGTCAGCGTCAATAGCTTTGCCCTCTTTAACGCACTCTATCATATATTTGTAGTAGGGTGCCCAATTGATTCTGGAGGAAACGATATAAGTATTGGGGCAAGCGTCCTTAGTGCTTCCGTTGTAGGAAACGTTAGGAATCTTAGCATCCTCACAAGCGGAGGGAGCGCCCATAGAGTCAGCGTGCTGAGAAATAAGAACGCACTTTCTGGCGATTAAAGCTTCAGCAGCGTTTTTCTCTTCAACGGGGTCATACCAAGAACCTGTGAACTGAACGTCCATTGTAACCTCGGGAACGATGGACTTAGCACCAAGGTAGAAAGAAGAGAAACCAGAGATAACTTCAGCATAGGTGAAAGCACCAACGTAGCCCATTTTAGCCTGGTCCTTGGTGATTTTACCTGCATCAATCATTTCCTTAATCTTAAGGCCTGCAGCAACGCCTGCAAGGTAACGGCCTTCGTAAATAGAAGCGAAAGCGTTGTGATAGTTATCAAGGCCCTCTGTGTGTGCCTTGGTACCGGTAGCATGGCAGAACTGAACGTCTTTAAACTCTTTAGCTGCTTTAATCATAAAGTCCTCATGACCGAAAGAGTTTGCAAAAACAATGTTACAACCCTGGTCAACAAGGTCAGCAGCTGCCTGATAACATTCGTCGCCCTCAGGAATGTTGGTCTTAACAATAACCTGTTCGTCGGTAAGACCTAAAGTTTTCTTAACCTCTTCAACACCGTTAAGGAAGTTGAGGTCGTAGGTGGATTTTTCGTCGTGAAGGCAGATAAAACCAACCTTAACGTCATCCGAGTTGCCTCCTGCGCCGCAAGCAGTAAGGCCCAGTAGCATTGCTACTGCCATGAAAATTGCGAGTAGTTTTTTCATTTTTCATTTCCTCCATTTTATTTTTATTACAAAAGCTTAGGGTATATCTCTTTATCCCAAGCAATATGCACAAATAAAAAAGAAAAAAGCCTTTATCAAATCCTAGTGAAAAACCAACTGTAATAAAAAAGGTATTTTGATAAAAGACTACAAAATCATTATACCTTCTTATAATATTTTTTTCAATACTTTTTTTGACAAAAATTTAATTTTTTTACATTTTTTCTGCAAGTTCCTTTAAAATATCGGCGCCGCTCTTTTTAGGTGGTATTTTGACAGAGAAATGTATCGGCTCACTAGTTACAATTTTAATGTCGGAGCCCAGCTTTTCAGTTAGCTCTTTTGCAAGGGTTGGCGAAAATTCCATCGGATAAAGTCGTATTTCATTTTTATTTCCGTTTATCTCCTTAATACCATACCTTTCGGCAGCTCCCCTTACAAGGGCAATATCAATAAGCCCCAAAACCTCCTTGGGTGGGTCGCCAAATCGGTCACAAAGTTCATCAATAACGTCCCATTTATCATCCTTTGATTTTATATCTGCAATTTTACGGTACATTTCAAGTCGATGAGATAAAAAGGGTACGTATTTTTCGGGGATACTTGCATTTATATCCAAATCCACCGTACATTCACTGTATGCGGGTTTTGAAATTTCTCCCTTTTCCTCCGAAACGGCTTCAGCCAAAAGCTTAATATACATATCGTATCCAACCGATTCCATATGTCCGTGCTGTTCGCCGCCCAAAATATTACCTGCTCCGCGAATTTCCAAATCCCGCATTGCAATTTTAAAGCCCGAGCCGAAAGCGGTATATTCCCTAATTGCCTCTAACCTTTTTGTGGCAATTTCAGAAAGCGCCTTACCTCTTTTAAAGCAAAAATATGCATAGGATCTACGGTTAGAACGACCAACTCTGCCCCTTATTTGATGAAGCTGAGCAAGACCCATTCGGTCGGCATCCTCAATAATAAGGGTGTTGGCATTGGGTACGTCTACGCCCGTTTCAATAATTGTGGTGCAAACCAAAATATCAATTTCGCCCTCTAAAAGTTCTTTCCAAACCTTGGAAAGCTCTTCTTCACTCATTTTACCGTGGGCTATTCCTATATTGGCTTCGGGCAGGGCAGTTTTCAGCCGTGCAGCGCAATGGGTAATGCTTTCTACCTTATTATGCATATAGTAAACCTGCCCACCGCGTCGAAGCTCCTTGCGTATTGCCTCCAAAAGCACTCCGCTATTTTGCTCCAAAACGTAGGTTTGAACGGGCTGGCGGTCCTGCGGGGCCTCCTCAATGGAGGACATATCCCTAATTCCCGACATGGCCATATTAAGGGTTCTTGGAATTGGGGTCGCGGTGAGGGTTAAAACGTCCACGTTAGTAAATGAGGTTTTAAGTTTTTCTTTCTGAGCTACGCCAAAGCGCTGTTCCTCGTCCACTATTAAAAGTCCCAAATCACGGAATTTAATATCATCTGATAGCAGTCGGTGGGTACCAATTACCATATCCACTTCGCCCGATTTTAGTGCCTTTACTGTTTTGGCGATTTCGCCCTTTGTTTTAAAACGGGATAGCATTTCCACCCTGATTGGCAAATTGCCAAAACGCTCGGTAGCGGTTAAAAAGTGTTGCCAGGCAAGTATGGTGGTAGGAACAAGCAAGGCACACTGTTTACCATCGCAAATGCACTTAAATGCCGCTCTTAGCGCAACCTCAGTCTTGCCAAAACCAACATCACCGCAAAGCAAACGGTCCATAGGAACGCTTTGCTCCATATCCCTTTTTATTTCATAGGCCGCTTTAAGCTGGTCATCTGTTTCCTCAAAGGGGAAGCGCGCCTCAAAATCTCTTTGAAGCTCACCGTCGGGGGAAAAAGCGTAGCCCTTTATTTCCTGCCTTTCGGCATATAGTTTTATAATCTCCTTGGCGATATTTTTAACGGCCGATTTAACTCTGGCTTTTGTTTTTTGCCAGTCGGCAGAGCCAAGTCGATGCAAAACAGGACCATTCTCCCCCGCCCCGCCTATATACCTTGAAACAAGGTCAAGCTGGGTTACGGGAAGGTACAAAACGTCGCTACCTTTATACTTAATTTTTATATAATCCTTGGTTACTCCGCCCGCTTCAATTCTGTGAATTCCGTCAAACTGACCAATGCCGTGGGCAAAGTGTACAACATAGTCGCCAACCTTTAGCTCTTCAAGTGAGCTGAATCCCTCGGCCTTACTTTTTTTCTTTTTATTTTTTGACACCGCAGGTGATTTATGGGCAATAACCAAAAGGTTACGCTCTTCTATTTCCATACCCGCAGTAAAGGAGGCAGGCATTACGTAAACTCCACCATTTTCAATTTTTTCCGAAGGCAAAGCATACTGCGCCTTAATATTATTAACCTCTAACTGGGATACTAAAATTTTAGCACCCTTTTCACTGCCCGCCAAAATAACAATTTTTTGTTTTCTTTGAATGGCGGGAACCAAATCCTCATAAAGCAGGTCAATACTGCCACTCCAAGGGGTGAGTTGCTTTATAAAAACGTTGTATATAGCTTTAGGGGGCACCTGATACCCACTTTTTGTAAAGCTGTCAAGATAAATTAAATTTAACCCTTCGAGGCCTTTTATAATATCGTTTTTAAAAGCCCAGAATTTTTCGCAGGTTTTATCACACGACCCAGACTGAACTAAATCTGAAACTTCGGCCTTTCTTGCCTCATCCAAGCTTTTTATTCGGGCGGTTATGTTGGTATTATCATTTACAAATAAAAGCAGCTCTTTAAAATATTCCCATACAAAAACGGGAGTCTCTTTTAAATGCTCCATATACCTGTCAGCCGAAACCGAAAGTCCCGATTTTAGTGCATCGATATCTTTTTCTACTGTGTTTTTAAATTCATCCGAAACCTTTTTGCCGGAATGAATTTTTTCTAAAATAGCAATAAAATTATCGGTGCCAATGGCAAATTCTACAGCGGGCAAAAGACAAAATTCATCTAAGTTCTCCATTCGCCTTTGGGTTGTGGGTGAAAAGCTTGAAATACTGTCAATTTCATCTCCCCAAAGCTCAATTCTAACAGGAAAAGCAAAGTTTGGAGAATAAAGGTCAATTATATTGCCCCTAACCGAAAATTGCCCAACACCCTCTACCTGCTCGGTCCTTTCGTATCCTGACTCTAAAAGATCTGAGAAAAAAGTGTCTGAATCTAAAGTGTCCCCCACCTTTACGGTAAGGGCAAGGCTTTGAAGGGTGCTCGGCGCAATGGTTTTTTGGGTAAGAGCTTCTATATCTAAAAATATTCCGTCAAACTCGCCCTTTAAAATTTGCCAAAGGGCGGCGATTTTTCTTTGCTCATATTCCCTTGAAAAGGAGGTTGTATGCAGCAGATTATAATCCCTCGCAGGTATTAAAACCGCCCTCTTCCCAAGAGCAGTAAATTCCTCTGCAAAACGCACCGCCTCAGCCTCAGTGGAGGTAAGAACTACAATTTTTTTGTCTGTACATTCAGAAAGCACAAGCGAAAAGGCCGCACGCGAAAGGTCCGGCAACCCAAAAACAGAAATGGGTAGCAAGCCATCTTTTACGTCAGCCACTATTTGCTTTACTGATGATATATTTTTTAGCTCTTCTTTTAAAAATTCCATTTAAAACCTCGGGTACTAATTTTAAAAGCGCCTTTATTTATTAAAGCCGTTCATTGCTTTGTCTACGCCGTTTAATATCATACATTTGGCCGCTTCTGCCGCACTTTTAGCGGCAGTCTCTACCTTTTCCATCTCGCTCCCACTAAACCTCGAAAGAACAAAATCTTTAGTATCATAGTCAGGATGTGGCTTTGGCCCTACACCAATTTTAATTCTGGGTATTGCATCATTTCCAACCTTTGCAATAATATCCCGCATACCTCTATGTCCACCGTCAGAACCCTTTGCTCTGATTCTAAGGCGGCCAACATCCAAGGTCAAATCATCAAAAATAACTATTATATTTTCGGATTTCAGTTTATAAAACTTAGCGGCCTTTTGAACGCTGTTGCCGGATAAATTCATATAGGTTGTGGGCTTTAGTACAAGAACCCTTTTGTCCCCTATTTTAATATCAGCGGTAAGCCCGTCGAACTTGGATTTTTTAAACTCGGCGCCAATACTTTCACACAAAAAATCTGCCGCAACAAATCCAATATTATGCCTTGTGTTTTGGTACTGCAGTCCCGGATTTCCAAGTCCCACAACCATAAAATCAAAACCGCCTGTAGCTTTATTTTTCTTACTAAATAACATATTCTTTACTCCAAATTATCTGTAAGTAGCATTATGCCCGTTACCGCAGCTAGGGGTGCAGTTTCTGCCCTTAAAATTCTTTTGCCAAGTGTTATTACCTTTGCGCCTGCGGCACTTAACATTTCGACTTCATCTAAAGAAAAGCCGCCCTCCGGCCCCGTTATTACCAAAACCTTTTTAAAGCCCCTATTATCCCAAAGGGTTTCACCAAGCGGAGCTCCGCCCGCCTCATAGAAAAACAGTACCAGATCAAACTCTGAAAATCTATCCTTGAGGACTTTTAGCGTAGTAGCGTTTTGTACGGTAGGTATTACCCCGCGTCCGCTTTGTCCCGCCGCCTCTAATGCAATTTTTTGCCAACGTGAAATCTTTGATTTAAGGGATTTTTCATCTGGTCTTGAAACACAGTTTTCGGAAATTACGGGAATAATATCCAAAACGCCAAGTTCGGTTGAATGTTTAATAACCTGCTCAAATTTATCTCCCTTTAAAAGGCAGGTGGCAAGGGTTACCGAAATATCGGCTTCGCTTTCACTTGCCTTTTCGGTTTCAATCTTTAGTAGAACCCTATCTGCAGTAATCTCTTCAATAATGCAGTCAAAATCCATGCCGCATCCATCTGAAACCACAAGTTTTTCCCCCGCCTTCATTCTAAGGGAACGGGAAATATGGGAAAAATCCGCCCCGTCAATATAGGGCTCTATTTTGAAATTTTCCTTAAAAAATCTAGGCATTTTTCTTTTACCTCTTTTGATTTTTTTAAAAATAAATGCTTTTAATTAATCCTTTGATTCTTCTGGGTCTTCAGTATCTCCCTCGTCTATCCAAAATCCACGGTTAAATGTAGCGCCATCGCTATACATTTCCTCACTTGTAAGCTCTTCTATTTTGCTTTCAAAATTCAAAATAGAAAGCTCTTCATACTCCTTTGTGGATTCCAAAAGCCGCTCTTTGGCTACCTCGTTTTTCCAAGATTCTAGCAACTGAGCGCCCTCTGCATAGGGGTTTCCTAGCCTTTGCCTTTTTCGGTGATAAGTTAAAGCTATAAGCATATACAAAATAAAAACGAAAACCGCCGCGGCCGAAACCACAAGACCTAGAGTAAGTCCCGGTGTTTTATAGGTAAAGGAAATTTTGCTTTCTCCCTTTGGTACCTTAACCGCCATAAAGCCAACGTTTACCTTTTCTATCTCCACCGGTTTGCCATTGACTGTAGCACTCCAGCCCTCATCAAAAGGTACTGAGAAAAATACAAGTTCTTCATCCTCGGTAGCGATTTGCGCAGTAAAGCTACTCTTTTCCTTTTCAAAAGACGAAATGCCGTTTTCTCTTAACCTTTCAGCGTCCTTTTTGAGCTCTGCGTCATTATATTCAAACCTTAAAACGTTTTCGATTTTTTCTCCCACGGTTGGCTCAAAATCTTCAATATTGTTAAACAGATATCCATATTTTTGCACCTGTTCATCACTGAGCAACAAGGCCTTGCACATTAGGTGTGAGCGGTCGCTTTCGTTTGCCGACTTTGCCTGCTCTAAGGTCATATAATAATCATAATAAAAACCAAAGGGAGCATAGTTTTTATTTTCGTATATTGTATAATGCCCCTCGTTACTATAAAACTCAAAACCGCTCATAAGCGGGTCGCCCAAATCATCGGTAAATTCCTTGCCGCCGTTTCGTTCAAGCAGGTATTTTACGCCTAGGAGTGTTCGGGCGCCCACCGATTCGGTTGTGGGTCGGGATGCAACACCGCGTTGTTCGCCCACAAACTCCCAAAATTCGGTAACCGAAACCGGCACTATAGAATGGAAGGCGTTTATGGAGCTATAATCTAAATACATAGCCGTATTATCAACGCTTTCATAAACGTCTATTCGGTAAGTATCCTTATCCCCCGAAATGGTAAGCTCCTTTTCAAGTAGGGCATCTATCATAATATCCTTAACGTCATAAGAATGGCTTTTTCCGGTGCCAATAAAATATGCGGCATATATAACGCTTATAACCATAGTAATGGCGGTAGCGCTTTTAATAAACTGCATTTTGTGGTTTTTTATAAGCTTTAAAAGAATTCCAAGAACCACTAAGGAAACAATAGATATAATGGCTGTTGCAAGGAAGCGGTAGATATAAAAATCTCCGCTATTTGTATAAAGTCCAAAGCTTTTAATCTTACCGTCGGACATTTCTCTTGGGAAAAGCCCTATAACAAGTGCAAAAACCGTAGTAATTCCAAGCACCCATTTATAGGCCGACGACCAATTTACCCTACTGTCCTCAATGGCAAAGACCGTAGCAAGCACCATCATTAAAATGGGCATATAATACCACCTTGCATAATATGCGGTATTAAACATATAAAATGAGCTATTTAGTATTGGCACAAGCGCCATAAATATCATAATACCAATAATGCGCCTCAGCCAATTACCTTTTTTATGTGTTATAAAGGCCCAGACGCCAACTACCGAGAATAGCGGCAGCCAACCGCCAAGGGATGACCAGGCAACTTCTGCATTTGGAAAGAAAACGGGCCTTGCAGGTATATCGGGCGGGAAGAAAAAGCACTGCAAAATGTTAAGGTAAATTTGCTCTTTACCGTACATAATGGCACTCCATCCCGTTAGTACCTCCGAAAGGCGGCTATTACCCAAAACGGCCGCCATTGTGGGCAACATAAAGACGGCCGAAATTAGCAGTCCCAAAACCGCCTCAAAAATAAGGGTTAAAAAGTTTTTAAATTTAAACTTGAAGCATCCTGAAAATAGTCGTACAAAATAATAAATTACAGTAAATACAACCATTCCATAGAAAAAGAAGTAGTTGGAAATAGCAGTAAGCGCCACCATTATAGCGAAAAAGCCCTTTTTATTTTCGGTTATCAAAAGTTCAAGCGACCATAAAAGCAGAGGAAAAAATATTATTGCCTCATGAAAATGGTTAAAGAAAATATTATAAACCGAAAAGCCCGAAAGAGCGTATAAAAGTCCGCCAAGGCGTGCCGCCTCGGGAGTTTTTGTAAAGCGACGTATATACATATAACCCGTAAGAGCGCTAAATGCAAACTTTAATATAAGTAATGGGCCCATTAAATATGGTACAAAATTATTTGGGAAAGGAAGTGTTAGCCAGAAAAACGGACTGCCTAGCAAATAAAAGGTATATGAGCCAGCAAAGTTAACCCCTAAATCTGTACCGAAATCCCAACCAATATTTCCCGACCTTATAAGAGCGTGGCAGTGCTGATAAAATGGTATTTGCTGAACGTTAAAATCGCCGTAAAAGAAGAAATATCCATTATCCACTATCATAAACGGAACGAAAAATGCCGCCGCAGTTATAAGGGCAAGCAAAAACGTGGAAAGATGTTTTTCTTTTTGCTTTCCAAGTAGCTGTTGTTTGGCTAACGAAAATCTCACTGCTTTTAACTCCTTTTTAATTTTCCGTAATCGAAAGTAAATCTACCTGTTCCCCTTTAAACACAAAGCAAAGACAGATATAGGTTGTAACAATGTAAACCGCAACACTCACAAAGGACATAAACACAAAAATCCCATTATAGTGAGTAGCAAAAACCGAAGTGGGGTCATTCCAACTGAACATTGGAACAAAATGGTTTATAAGAGATATTGCGCTGGAGAGCAAAAAGGAAATAAACAGTCCCTTATTTTTGTGCTTTACCGCCGCTACCAAAATAAATATAAGGGTTACAAAGGCATAGCGCTCGTGCATTCGGCTCATAAACATAAAAAGCGAACTCATAAATAAAAAGCTTACAGTCCACATACATTTATTTTTAGCGAAAATATAAATTAGGAAAACGCCGACTATAAGTAAAACGGTAACTATTGTGCTAAGGGTTCCAACACTTATAAGCCCCAGAATCTTTTTAGAATCGGGCACCCAGTTAAGGTTAAACATACCGTAAACATTAAAGGCGTTTAATGTGCAATGGGGATATTTACCCTGCCCACCAAGATATACCTCAAAGAAAAGTAGCGGGTTTTTGGCCCCTATCATAAATGGCAAGAATACACCGAGCACCGTTGCAACCGCCGAAAAAATTGAAGGTAAAAACCTCTTTATATCCGACCTTAAAAATAGTTCTAACAAAAATATAGGGGTAAAGAAAAGACATTGGTATTTTGTAAGCCCTGCTATAGCAAATAACACACAGGCCAAAATGGGCCTTTTGCTTTCAAGCGCGTAAAAGCTTATAAGAAGCAGTAGACACATAAGCCCGTCGGTCTGGCCCCAAAAGGCGCTGTTGAAAATTGTGCAAGGGTTAAAAAGCCAAAGCAATGCGGCTAAAAAACCTGCCTTCTCACCCTGTTTTTTAAATACAAAATAAAGGGCCGCACCGCAAAGCGTGTCAAAGAAAATAGGCCAGAATTTCATAAAAAGCATATCGGTCATAATACCCCAACCGCTACCTAAAGCGCGGTAGGCGAGACCTGTTATATAAAGAAAGAACAGGTAAATGGGAGGGTAGTCAAGCGAAATTTCATCTGCTCTTGAATAAACATTAAAAAATCCGTCGGGCAGCGACAATGCCCACTCCCTATACCAAAGGGTATCCTGCCTATTTATATAGCCCACAGAAATCATAAGGCGAAGAATAAATGCAAATGCAATAAGGGTTAGAAAAATGGTGAAAATGTTTTTATTATCTGATTTCATATTTTCCATTTTTTTGCTTACCACTTCTCTTCCCCCTTTATTTAGATATACACAGTTTATTATAGCACAGTTTAAACCAACATTCAAGTAATCTTAAATATTATAAGTAATATTTAAGAGAGGTTTTTTGGAAAGCAAAATCCCCGTCCCACACTTTGAATTAAACTTAAGATTTTTATAAAAATAATCATTTTTAAGGAGTCCCTCTACATAAAATTAGATATATTAATTTTAAAAAAGAGGAACGAATATGAAATCTAGCTACAATTTTACTCCTGAGGGATGGCTTTTTGAAACGACTGGAAACAAACGCGCCGTTTTTTCTCCAACCACATTGGCCGAAGCCCAAAAAAACGGCGACATTTTAGAGGCGCAGGTTTTAATGTGCGATGAGGAACACAACCTTATTTTAGACCTTGGTTGTATGAAAGGTATAATAAAACGCGCCGAGGGTGCTATTGGAATTAGCGAGGGTAAAGTCAAAGATATTGCCCTTATAACCAAGGTTGGAAAACCTGTTTGCTTTACCATTGAAGCCATTAAAACCGACCGTTTTGGCAAGCTTTATGCAGAGCTTTCGCGAAAAAAGGCGCAGATTAGATTTTTAGATTATCTGCACAGCGAAAAAGGTATTGGAAGTGTAATTCCCGCCAGAATAACCCATCTAGAGCGGTTTGGCGCATTTTGCGATATAGGTTGCGGAATAATTGCGCTTCTCCCCATCGATGCAATTTCGGTATCACGAATTTCCCACCCAAGCGACCGTTTTAAGGTTTCAGATGACCTTAAAGTTATTATAAAAGACATAGATGCAAGCGGACGTATTACCCTGACCCACAAAGAGCTGCTTGGTAGCTGGGAGGAAAACGCCTCACTTTTTTCTGAAGGGCAAACGGTTTCGGGAATAGTTCGTTCTGTGGAAAGCTACGGCATTTTTATTGAGCTTACCCCCAATTTAGCAGGGCTCGCTGAAACAAAGGAAAATATTTATCCCGGTATGTGTGCAGGGGTGTATGTTAAAAGCATAATCCCCGAAAAAATGAAGATAAAACTTATTATTATTGACGCCTTTGATGGTGAATATACATATCCACTAAAATATTTTTACGAAGAAGACAAAATGGATTTTTGGCAATATTCCCCCGGAAACTGCACTAAAAACATATATACCGACTTTTTGCACCAATAACATTTTTAAAACTCCAATATGCTTTGACAAACATTTTAAAACTTCCGCCCTATAATTATTAAAACCACCTTTTTGTTTTATTTTTAGGAGGGCGATTTGCTTGAAAACAAGTACAAAGCATTTTTATTCCTCCCACTCCGACGCGTTAGGGTTTATCTTACACCTTTTTATGTTGGTAGTGGGATTTTTATCTTCTGTTGCCACCATTTTAGGGGGGCTTATACCCTTTGGAATATCACTTTTATCGGCGGCGCCCAAAAAATACCTGCCCGCCACCCTTTTTGGTGTTTCAGTTGGCTATATTCTTTTTATCAGAAGCGGCGGGTTTGTATACGTTGCGGCGGCCTTTGCGGTTTTTACCATTAAATATATTTTAAGCGGCACCGCAAAACTGATAAAATCCCCCGTTTTTTCGGCCCTTATTTCGCTTTTCGTTTTAGGTGTTTGCTCGGTAGCTCTTAAAATTTCTTACAGCGTAGAACCAATTTCCCTTATCTCTCAAAGTTTTCTAGCTGCCGCCGCCGCATATTTTTTAAACATTGCCTTCAGACTGGATTTAACACTTTCGGTTGGGCTTGATATAAGAGAATGCATATCGGTTTTAATATTTATTAGTATTTTACTTTTATCCCTTTACAGATTTGACCCTTTGGGGCTTAATTTGGGAAGAATTTTGGGAATTGTTTTTATTCTTACCACTGCAAGATACGGACAGGCCTCATTTGGTGCCGTTTCGGGCACAGTTATTGGCTTTACACTTGCTCTTTTTGACCAGAATTTTTACCAAATAGCTGCAGTTTTTGCTTTTTGCGGACTAATGTCAGGGCTATTCTCCCGTCTTGGTTCTATAGGAATGGTGGGGGCATACCTCACCACCAAAATAATATCTCTTTTACTGCTTTTTGACCCAGATAATTTCGTGGGGCTTTTCTTTGAGGGACTTATTGGATGCGGGCTTTTTCTTATAATTCCAAATAAACTTAACAGAATAATAAGCGGTATGTTATCTCCCAGACCCGAAATCACAAATCCCGACACGCTAAAAGGTGCACTTTTAATGCGTCTTGAGTTTGCGGGCGGAGCACTGAAAGATATTTTCAAAACGGTTGAAGAGGTTGCGCAAAAACTTAAAAAACTAAACTCGCCCGATTTTGAAAAAACCTTAAATTTGGTAGAAAGAGATACCTGCGGTGGTTGTAGCCTTCGAAGACATTGCTGGGAATCCGCAAGAGAACTTACCGCCGAAGATGCGCTGACCATTTGGGGCAAATTTAAAAGCAAGTCGGAAACCGAAAACATTACTCTTAAAACCAACTGCCTAAGGCGAAAAAATTTCGAGGAGTCGGTAAAATTTCACTGTGAAAACTTCGACACAAATTTAAGTGCCGAGCGCAGAATTTCAGAAGTGCGCGGTGTTATAAGCGACCAATTTACCGCGATTTCCGATATGCTTTTTGACCTTTCAGAGGAATTTCAATACGAAATTCAACACGATGCAAAATCGGCCGAAAATATAATAATGACCATGAAAAATATGGGCTTTCATCCAAACTCCTGCACCGCTTCGCTTGATAAATTCGGGCGACTTAGTGCCGATATTCACGTAAAAGGTGTGGCCGACAAAACCATAAATAAAATGGAACTGCTTCGGGCTTTAAATCTTGCCTGCAACAAGGATTTTGATACGCCCACCGTTACCGTCTCAAAGGATGAAGCTTTTATATCTCTTACAGAAAAACCTGTATTTTCAGTGGAAATTGGCGTTTGCCAAATACCCGAAAAAAAAGACAAGCTTTGTGGAGATAGCTACAAATATTTTTGTGACGGAAGAGGTAGGTTTATAATGCTTCTTTCCGACGGAATGGGCACAGGAGGAAGGGCGGCGGTAGATTCGGCAATGGCATCTGGACTTATTAGCCGGATGCTTTGCTCCGGCTTTGGGTATGACTGTTCGCTAAAGCTTGTTAACTCGGCCATGCTTTTTAAATCTACTGACGAAACGTTAGCTACAATAGATATTGCAACCATTGACCTTTTCAGCGGTGAATGTGAGCTCAGAAAGGCGGGTGCTGCCCCAACAATTATAAGAAAGGGGGGCCGCGTGGGAAAGGCATCCAGTACTTCTCTCCCACCCGGAATTTTAAGAGAGGTTTCTTTTGACCTTGCTAAGGTAAAATTAAAAGACGGAGATATTTTAGTAATGCTTTCGGACGGCGCTACGACCGAAGGTACAAAATGGATAAGCGAAATGGTGGCGAATTGGGATATATGCTCGGCCCAAAAACTGGCCGACGATATTGCCATGGCTGCCAAAAGAAGACGAAGTGACGGACATAGCGATGATATTACCGTATTTACGGCAATTTTAAGAGAAAATAAATAATAAATTAAATTATTTTCACAAATACAGCAAAAAGAAATGCCCACACTTTTTAAAGTGTGGGCGCATTTTTATCCTATTAAATTAGTTAGTATAGTTATCGAAATAGCCCTGAACCAAAACTACAGGTGTGCCCTTATCTCCAGAGCCACTTGTAAGGTCGCAAAGCGAACCAATAAGGTCAGTAAGCTGACGGGGGGTTGTTCCCTGAGAAGCCATATTACCTACAAGGTCGCTACCCTTTGCTTTAATGCTTTCGGAAATTGCCTTTTTAAGTTCCTCACCCGAAAGATCTTTAAAATCATTATCGGCAAGATACTTAAGTTTAAGCTCATTAGGTGTTCCAACAAGTCCGTCTGTAAAAGCAGGTGAAACAACCGGGTCGGCAAGCTCCCAGATTTTACCTTGGGGATCCTTAAATGCGCCGTCGCCGTAAACCATAACCTCAACCTTTTTGCCGGTTGCCTTTAAAACGTTATCTTGTATTGCCAAAACAAGGTCTTTACACTCATTTGGGAAAAGCTTAATCTTGTCCTCAGTAGATTTATTAGAACCAAGAAGTCCGTATTTTGCATTATAACCACTACCGTTTACGGGGGCAGTTAAAATATCGTCAAGTCCGAAAACCTTTTTTGCGCCTGCCGCCTTTAAAATACGCTTTGTTCGGGCAC
Source organism: Acutalibacteraceae bacterium (assembly GCA_045630265.1). Taxonomy (GTDB): domain Bacteria; phylum Bacillota; class Clostridia; order Oscillospirales; family Acutalibacteraceae; genus UMGS1279. The sequence goes on along the minus strand of JAZQSV010000014.1, from coordinate 49,433 downwards.
GTGTATGAATATCGCAGTTCAAAACGCAGTCGGTGTAATCCAAAATTGCCTTTGCCTGATTTGCGAAAACAATTTCTACCTCGGCGCCGCAGGAGCGAACTAAATCGCCGTAATACTCTACGTAGTCAACACCTGTAAATTCGTGCTTATTAACACCGAAAAGCTCACGGTATTTTTCAAGTGATAAAACGTCGCTATATGGATTAACACCTGCCTCATCAATTTTATCCAAGGAAACAAGCTCGTTACCAACTTCATCGGAAGGGTAGCTAAGCATAAGCACAACCTTTTTAACACCCTTTGCTATACCGCGAAGGCAAATAGCAAAACGGTTTCTGGACAAAATTGGGAAGATAACGCCAACGGTAGCATTTTCGCCAAACTTTGCCTTAATATCGGCGGCAATGTCATCAACGCTTGCGTAGTTGCCCTGTGCGCGTGCAACTATGGACTCGGTAAGGGAGATAACGTCTTTATCCCTAAGAGCAAAACCTTCACTAGCTGCCGCCTCTAAAACGCTTTGAGTAACAATTTCTGCAAGATTGTCCCCTTCCCTTATAATAGGACAACGGATACCTCTTGAAACTGTGCCAACTTTTCTTTCCATTTGTATCTTTCCTTTCTGTTTAAAACAGTCGGTTAAAAGTTTTGAAAAAGTTTTTATAAAATCAGAAATTTTCCAACGATTTATTATATCACATAGCTTTTTTCAGTGCAATATTTTTTTACAAAAAAATAAATAGAGGCAACAAAAATTTTTGTTGCCCTTAAAGGTTTTTTTGTGCAAATTATTTATCTTTTGTTGGTATTTATTTTGATACTATATATTTATACAGCTATCAATAAAACTTTTGGTCGCCTTTTGGTACCTATCTGTATCAATTATATAGGATATTCCGTGGTTGGCAAGCGGGAACTTTTCATAAATCACCTTGCCCTTGGCAGCGCTGGCCAGTGCATCACTCATAGCACAGGGAACAAACCCATCCTCCTCCCCGTGAATAAGCAAAATGGGGACCTTTGCGTTTTTAATACTATTAATGGCCGATGCTTCATTTAAATTAAAACCACCGTAAATTCTGGCTCCAAGCCGAATAAACGGCATTGAAAGCTTGGAAGGAATTTTAAGGTCATCGGACACCTTGGCAATAATCTCCTTAGGGTCGGAAAAGGGGCAGTCTGCAACTATACCCACAACATTTTTGGGTAAATCCATATCGCTTACCATTATAACGGTTGAGCCGCCCATTGAAACACCGCAAAGGAAAATTCTAACCTCGCTTCCAAAGCGCTCTACCGCATAATTAATCCAACAAAGCAAATCCTGTCTTTCTTTAATGCCAAAAGTTATTGCCCTGCCACCACTATTGCCACATGCACGTTGGTCAATAAGCAAAGTATTATGACCCATTTCCCTTGCTATTTTGTTGCCACCGCAGAAATCCCTATATCCGCTTCCTCTATAGCCGTGGCACTGAATTTGAAGCGGGGCACCGTCATTAACGTGGTAATACCTTGCAAAAAGCTTGGTGCCGTCCTTTGCCTTTATATATACTCCCTCAAAAGGAATTTCCTTAAACTCGTTTATAAGCTGCCCAAACCTTTCGTAGTGTGGCTTGTAAACATCCCCCGGAGGGGCTCCCAAAATCTCTCCCGTTTTTTTTGGATTAGAATAAAAAGCTATAAAAAAGGTTGCGTAGGCCGCGCCTAAAATAAGTAGAATAAGCGCTAAAACCACAATTAAAATCCACATATACACAACCTCCTTTAGCTATTACTATTTTGTGCTAAGCTCCTCTAAACCTATATTGGAATTGTGCGGAATCGGTTTCCATTCCACCTTGGTTACAAGTGCAATAAACATTGCTATTTCGCCAACAAAATCAAAAAACGGAAAGCCAAGGCAGTAAATAACCCCTTTGTACCATTTAATGCGTGGCAAACGCTTGCGTTCGGTAATAAGTATAAATGCGGCATAGAAGGAATTAAAAATCCAGTTAGAGGCAAGTTCAAAAATAATTGCCAGCACTAAAAGTATAATACCCGTTTGCGTTTTGTTTATAACTGCTCCGTCGCCAAAAATATTCCATATTTTTTCGACTATATATGACATTACACCCGTTTGTGCTTCGGCATCAAAAATATAAAAAAGTGCCAGTCCCAAAAAATCCACGACTATTCGTTTTATAAAAGTAATTAAAGGGTATGGGAAAGTAACGGTTAGCATATCAAAGCTCATAAACCGATAGTGCAAATTTTGAAAAAACCTTTTAAAAAAGGATTTATCCCTACTCTTCTTATCCTTATTTATATGGAAGATATGTAAGAACAGTTTTCCGCTTGATTCTGTAAAGGACTGCAAATTGCCCTTAGCCCAACGAATTCTTTGCCTCATTGCAATCTTTAAATCTGTGGGTTGCTCATCATAAAAAACAGCATCATAATTAAAGGAAATTCTATATCCATTCGCAACCGCATCGGCACAAAAAGAACGGTCCTCGGTAAGTCTAACGTAGTTCCAACCATCCTTAATAATTTCGCTCGCAAACAAAAATCCCGTTCCCTGAACGCGGCAAGCAAGCCGAAAAACCGACCTTGCCCTATGCTCTGTGCGGACGGTACGAAGCCAGTGTATACCGTAGGCGGCCGATATCCAGTTGTCATTAAAATTCTTTGTATGGCGGTAGGAGGTTACTATCTTCTCCCCCGCATCAAAGGACTCGTTCATTCTTTCAATGTAGTCCTCTTTCAAAATATTATCAGCATCAAAGATAAAATACCCTTCAAAATTTTGGGTTCCGTAATCCCTTTCAATCTGTTTAACTAAAAACTGTAATGCGTAGCCCTTTGTGCGGTGCTCGTCGTCAAAACGTTCATAACAAATAGCTCCGCTATTTCTTACCACCTCAGCGGTTTTGTCTGTACAATTATCTGCCACCACGAAAACGGTTACAAGCTCTTTGGGGTAGGTTTGAGAATATATACTCTTTAAAAGATTACCAATAACCGCCTCTTCATTCCTTGCCGCAACTAAAATAGCATATTTATGATTCTTAGCGGCCTTTTCAAACTTCCTTGTTTTGAAAAGACCCGTTGCAATATATATAGGCAGCTGAAAATAAAACATATTAACGATTTTGAATATCCAGTCAAAAAAGCGGACAATTAGATTTAAAACAAACATCATTTCAACTCTTTTTTACTTTTTTTGAAGCGATCCGACACTTGCGATTCGCAAATACAGTATAACACATTTTATTTTTCTTTTCAAGCAAAAGCGGTCAATATAAAAATAAGGCGCGGCTTCTACTAAGCCACGCCTTAAATACTATAAAATTCCACTGCGAGTAGGTCTGTAAGCCGAGTTCTGTCGTGAACGGCTATCTATCTTGGCGGTGTATTGCTACCCCGCTCCAGCCACCCGTTGGAACACATCGGGCAGATGTATAGTTCCGATCGGTGTTGCTTCGGATAGAGTTTACAGGGGCGCATAGTCTCCTACACGTCCGGTGAGCTCTTACCTCGCCTTTCCACCCTTACCGCAAAGGCATCGGCAATGCCGAATTCAATCTTTAAGAAAGCTTTGCGGCGGTATATTTCTGTTGCACTTGTCCTAAGGTCGCCCTCGGCGGCGGTTAGCCGCTATCCTGCCCTGTGAAGCTCGGACTTTCCTCATACTAAAAGTACGCAGCCGTTTGGCCTACTCGCAAATGGTATTATAAAAGATTTTTACCTAAAAAGCAATATTTATTTTTTATCTTTCCTTTTTGGTGCCGAATAAAATGCCGTAATAATCCTTATCTAAAATTCCTGCCGAGGCAACAAACATATTATTAACCTCGTTTTTCATATCGGAAATATAGGTCTGTTCGTCCTCCAAAACCACTCCCTCAAAGGGCGTAAACTCCCTGGTTACCGAGTTGTACATTCCCTTTTCGGTTATAAAGCTGCGATTAGCAAAAACCACCAGCTGGTCGGAGGTCGAGAAAATATCCCTACCCATTAAAAGGCGTGAATCATACTCCATTCCGAAAAGGTTCGAAAGGGTTGGAACTATATCCAAGCTGCTACAGTATTTTTCTACCCTGACCCCTTCGGTCATAGAGGGACTATACATTAAAAGCACACTTTTATAAAGCTCAAAATTGGTTTCAATTTGATGCCCGGCGAGCTCATCAAAATAGTGGTATTTATTTTCACTCTCTTTATCCTCTAAACCATAAGGATAGTGGTCGGGAGAAATAACAATAAGGGTTTTATCGGCAACACCTGCGGCCTCAAGTTTTGAAATCAGCGTTTCCATTGCTTTGTCTAGTTCTATATTACAGGCATAATACGCTTTTACAGCCTCAGATGCCTCAAGACCTGCCACCGCTTCCTTATTTTTCTTGGCCATACTGTTACCGGTAAATGAATATTCCAAATGTCCGCTAACCGACATATAATATGCATGGAACTGCTTGTCGGCAGTTATATACTCATCGGCGGTGGCCTCTATCATCTCCAGGTCACTTTCAGGCCAGCATTTTGTTATTTTATCCTCCAGACCGTTGCCCACACCCTTATAAATATAGCCCATGTTGGGATGGGATATATCCCTATGGTAGTAAGAATATGTATGAGGATGATATGCATAAACGTTTTCTACACCCATTTTAAGGAACTGTCTTCCCATAGTAAAGAGCATATTATTTTGCTGTTCGCCCGAGCGGTAAAAGCTCCAGACACCTGATTTTGGCAAAAGTCCCGTACAGTTTACATACTCACCGTCGGAGGTGCTGACACCCCAAATAGGCGTGTAGAAATTCTCAAACTGGTAACCATTTTGATACATTTTATAAAGTGTCGGAGTAAGGGTGGGATGAATAGCATACTGTGAAAACCCTTCCGCCGTAATATAAATTAGGTTATAATCTTTATACTTACCTGTATAATCGTTTTTATAGGTTGGCTGCCTGGTGGAAAAATACTTATGCAAACTGTCAATGGCTTTGTTGGTTTCATTTTCCATTAACAGCTCAAAGTTGATATCCATAACCCAAGGCGAATAATCAGGTAGTGGCGGCTCGGGCTTTATTACTTCCTCTATATTAGAAGAAGTATCTTTGTACTCATCTATATCCGAACTACTGCCCAGATTTAAAACGTTATATTTAAAATCGCTTACCTCTGTCTGTATAAGGCCAAACATTCCAACCGTAATATTGGGGTCGAATACTTGGGTATATACCTCTCTTGAATAGGGAATTAAGATAATAAGTAATAGTATAAGCAAATGGTAGATAAGGTTTCCAAGCAGTGCTAGTGCACCCTTTTTAAACCTAAGCTTTTTAAAGGAAAGGCCCCATCTGCCAATAACTAAAGATGCTGTTACTGCAACAGCGAAATATAAAAGAATAGGTAGTGCGCAGGCCTTAATTGTTTTAATAGTTTGTTCTAAAAGCCCGTCCTCAATAATTTGGTCGGCACCGCCCGCACCTACAGAATAAAGAATAAGGTATTTATCAAAACACCAATGATAAACGGTTTGCGTGGAGTAAAGCACCGCCAACAAAAAGGCAAAAACCCTTGCCAAAATATTACCTGCCTTGTCGCCGAAAAAAGAAGCTATTATACCTAAAAACAGTCCACATGAAATAGAAAAAAGGGGCATAAAAACAAGACCCAAATTAAAAAAGGAAGGAACTGTACATATTTTAAGTATTATTTCCATTAAAATAACAGTAATAGGAAGCACCAAAAACGTAAGCTTATCCCTACTAAAAAAGCGGGGTTTAGTAGATTCATTATCAGCAGGTGCTATCTGTTCACTACTGAAATTTCTTTCCTTTAACCTAGCCATAACTTCTCCTTTTTAATAATTCTTGTGCTCAAAATAGGGCAAAAAAACACTCTTTTTACCCTTTTCAAAATAATTCTACTATTTTTTGTTGCAAAATGCAATAAAATCTTTTATAATAAATGGTGGCAACCAGAATTTGTATTTGGAGGATTTTTCTATGCAAAAGCAAAAATTACCTACCGAAGCAGTTAAAGAATTTTTATATGAGGGTGAGCTTTTAGGGATTGAACCCTACGGACAGGGACTTATAAACAGCACATACCTTGCCACCTGCAAAAAAGGTGACGAGGAAAAGCGTTATATTTTGCAGGCAATTAACACCTCAGTTTTTAAAGACCCCGACCTTTTAATGAACAACATTTCGGAGATTACAAAATATCTCTTACAAACCGAAGCCAACCCAAACCACGTTTTAACACCCGTTATTACAAAAGGTGGCAAATATCACACAACCGATAAGCATAGTGTTTGTTGGCGCCTTTACGTATTTGTTGAAAATTCGCTAACACTTAACGCCCCCGAAACTAAGGAAGACTTTTATGAAAGCGGCCGCGCCTTTGGTAAATTCCAGCGCGACCTTGCAAACTTCCCCGTTGAAAAGCTTGGCGAAACAATTCCCAACTTCCACAACACACCTTGGCGCTATGAAATGCTTATGGAGGCAGTGGAAAATAACCTTGCAGGCCGTTTGGACGAGGTTACCTCCGAGCTTGAGTTTATTAAAGCAAGGAAGGATTTTTGCAACTGTCTTTTTGATGCAAATAAAAAGGGTGAACTTCCCCTTCGCGTTACACATAATGACACTAAAATTAACAATGTTTTGTTTGATAACGATACAAGAAAAGCTTGCTGCGTTATTGACCTTGATACCACAATGCCGGGATTTTCGGTAACCGACTTTGGTGATGCTATTCGCTTTGGCGCCAACACCACCGCCGAGGATGACCCCGACCTTTCAAAAGTAAACTTTGATATGGAAATGTTCAAGGCCTACACCGACGGATTTTTAACCGGTTGCGGCGGTAGTCTGCCCGACAGTGAGATTATGCTCCTGCCCGAGGGCGCTAAGATGATGACCTTTGAATGTGGTATGCGCTTTTTAACCGACTACCTAAACGGTGATACATATTTTAAATGTACCCACGAAAAACACAACCTGGACCGTACAAGAAACCAAATGAAGCTTGTAGCCGAAATGGAAAAACATTGGGATGAAATGAAGGCATACGTTAAAAAGTACTGTAAGGGATAAACAAACACTACAAAAGTGGTAAGGGATAAAACCTTTACCACTTCTTTTTTATGCAAAATAACATTATTTTCATAAATTTAACAAAATACTGTTGCAAAGTATACTAAAATGGTATACAATATAATTAGTTTAAACCTTAAAGGAAGTAAAATCTATGTCAAAATTCATTTATGCGGATAATGCCGCTACAACCTCACTTCATCCTGAGGTTTTAAATAAAATGCTGCCCTACCTTACCGAGCAGTATGGTAATGCCTCAAGTCTTTATGCTTTTGGAAATAAGGCAAAGGCGGCGGTAACAACTGCAAGGGAGCAGGTTGCAAAGGCCATTGGCGCCGCCTCCCCCGCCGAAATTTACTTTACAAGCGGCGGAAGCGAGGCCGACAACTGGGCCATTAAGGGCGCCGCAGAGGCAATGGCAAAAAAAGGCAAGAAGCACATAATCTCTACCGCTTTTGAGCACCACGCCGTACTCCACTGCCTTGATAAGCTTAAAAAGCAGGGCTTTGAAATTACACTTTTGAACGTGCATAACGACGGCCTTGTAAGAGTGGAAGAGCTTGAGGCCGCTATTAGAGAAGATACCGCCCTTGTTACAATTATGTATGCCAATAATGAAATCGGCACAATTCAGCCCATAAAAGAAATCGGCGAAATTTGTGCAAAGCACCGTGTTTTGTTCCATACCGATGCTGTTCAAGCGGTTGGAAACCTTCCTATTGACGTGCAGGACGCTAAAATTGATATGCTTTCAATGTCGGCGCACAAATTCCACGGACCAAAAGGTGTTGGCGCACTTTATATTAGAAAGGGCGTTATTATCCCTAACCTTATTGATGGTGGTGCACAGGAAAAAGGTCGCAGGGCAGGTACCGAAAACACCGCCGGTATTGTGGGTCTTGGCGCCGCTATTGAGCTTGCCGTTTCTACTATGGATGAAAGGGCTAAAAAGCTAACCGAAATCCGTGACTATATTATAGAAAATGCTTTGAAAATTGAAAGAAGCCGCCTAAACGGCGATAAAACCAATCGACTTCCCGGTAACGTTAGTCTTTGCTTTGAGGGTGTAGAGGGTGAGTCTCTTCTTTTGATGCTTGATTTGAAGGGTGTTTGCGCTTCCTCGGGCTCGGCCTGTACTTCAGGTTCGCTTGACCCGAGCCACGTACTTCTTAGCATTGGTCTCCCCCACGAAATTGCTCACGGCTCTTTACGTCTTAGCTTTAGCGATGAAAACACCTTAGAGGATGCAAAATATATTCTCTCTGTCCTGCCTGATATCTTGGCGCGTCTTAGAGAAATGTCCCCGCTATGGGAGAGAATTAAGTGCGAAGAAAAAGGAGAAAAATACTAATGTACACAGAAAAGGTAATGGAGCATTTTACAAATCCCCGCAATATGGGTGAAATCCCCGATGCTAACGGTGTTGGTGAGGTTGGCAACGCCAAGTGCGGTGATATTATGAAAATATACCTTAAAATTGAAAACGGCATTATTGCCGACGTTAAATTTAAAACCTATGGCTGTGCTTCAGCCATTGCTACAAGCTCTATAGCCACCGAAATGATAAAGGGGAAACCAATTAGTGAGGCAATAGCCCTTTCAAACAAGGCGGTTGTTGAGGCGCTCGACGGTTTGCCGCCGCACAAAATTCACTGTTCCGTTTTAGCCGAGCAGGCAGTAAAGGAAGCCCTTTGGAACTACTATGAGGGTCAAGGCGTAGACCCCGAGCCGATTTTAGGCAAAAGAAACACCTGCGACTGCCACGACTGTGAAAGCTGCGGCATTTAAAATATAAGATTTACATTCCCCGCTAATTGCTAACTGCTTTTAGAGGGGAATTTTTGTGGCTAAATAAAATTTTACCTGCATATAATAAACTAAACTGTTAAAAGGGAGTGTTTATTTTGTGCGGAATAGCAGGTGAAATAAATTTTAAAGACGGTGTAATAAGAAAAACATACCACGACAAAATGCTTTATTCCTTAAAGCGAAGGGGACCCGATGAAAATGGAATTTTTGTGTGCGAGGATGCAGTTTTGCTTCATTCCCGCCTAGCGGTTATAGACATAGAAAACGGCAAACAACCAATGAAATACGAAACCCCGAAGGGACGGTTTGTTATTTGCTATAATGGAGAGCTTTATAACACAAAGGAAATAAAAAAAGAGCTTGAAGCTTTAGGAGAAACCTTTAAGACACAAAGCGATACCGAGGTGATTTTGCGGGGCTATATAGTATACGGCGAGGATTTACTCAATAAACTAAACGGAATTTTTGCCTTTGCAATTTATGATGAGGCAGATAAAAAGCTCTTCGTTGCAAGGGATAAAATGGGGGTAAAGCCCCTTTTCTATGCCCAAAGAAATGGTTCATTTATTTTTGGGAGTGAAATAAAAGCCCTTTTGCACCACCCTAAAATTGAGGCAAAAATTGACCAAAACGGAATATCCGAGCTTTTGTTTTTGGGCCCCGGCCGAACTCCCGGCTTTGGTGTGTTTAAGGACATATTTGAAATAAAAGCGGGGCACTGCGGTGTTTTCGATGAAAACGGATTTAAAGAAAGACAGTATTTTACCCTTGCCGACGCCCAAAATAACGACACCTTAGAAGCCACAATACTAAAAACAAAGCACCTGGTAACCGACGCTATACAAAGACAGCTTATAAGCGATGTGCCTGTTGGCACCTTTTTATCGGGCGGGCTGGATTCCAGCATCATAAGTGCCGTTGCGGCAAGGCATTTTAACGAAAATGGAAAAACACTTAAAACATTTTCGCTAGATTACAAGGATAACGACAAGCATTTTAAAAGCAGCAAATTCCAGCCAAACAGTGATGCAGAATATGTAAAAATTATGCAGGAGTTTTTAAAAAGTGAGCATATAAACGTAGTGCTTGATACAGAGGATATTGTTAATGCTCTGTACCTTTCTGTAGATGCAAGGGATTTGCCGGGTATGGCCGATATTGATTCATCCCTGCTACTTTTTTGCAAAGAAATTAAAAATCACGTTACCGTCGCCCTGTCAGGAGAATGTGCCGATGAAATTTTTGGCGGTTATCCCTGGTACAGAGACGATGAAATTCGTTCCAAGTACGGATTCCCTTGGGCGCAGTCTACAAGCTACCGTCAAAGCTTTTTAAATAGTGATCTTGCAAATGAGCTAAACGGTGAACTCTACGTTAACAAAAGGTACGACGGCACTGTAAATGCAACCCCTAAGCAGGATAACCTATCTCCCCTTGAATCACGAATGAGGGAAATGGTTTTTCTAAACACAAACTGGTTTATGCAAACTCTGCTCGACAGAAAGGACAGAATGAGTATGTATAGTGGCTTAGAGGTCAGGGTACCGTTTTGCGACTATAAAATAGCCGAATATATGTACACTGTGCCTTGGGAATTTAAAAATTTAAAGGGCAGAGAAAAGGGGCTCCTTCGTACCGCTATGGAGGGGATTCTGCCTGAAAGCATTTTGTGGCGAAAGAAAAGTCCCTATCCTAAAACCCACAACCCCGCATACTTTGAGGCGGTTAAAAATATACTAAAAGAAATTTTGTCCGACACAAATGCTCCAATTTTCAGTATTATGAATAGGCCTGCGCTGGAATCATTACTTACAACCGACAAAAATGAGCCTTGGTATGGTCAGCTTATGACAACGCCGCAAACCATTGCCTATATTATATCTTTAAATTACTGGCTTAAGAAATTTTCTGTACAAATTGTTTGATTATTTACAATAGTTATAGTATAATAGTATAAAAAGTGAAAGTGAGGGGTAATAGTGTTAAATTCCAAAACTACAAAGATTGTAACTAAAGATAATCTTATGTATATTACCTTTCCAAACATGGATAACGAAAAGGTTTGCTCTGCTTTTACAACAAGGTTTGGCGGTATAAGCAGTGGCAAATACTCCGCTATGAATATGGGATTTTTAAATGGAGATAAGCCCGAAACCGTTTTAGAAAATTACAAAATTTTGTTTTCAGCTTTGGAACTTGACTACAAAAAAGCAGTTCTTTCACACCAGACCCACACCGATAATATAAGGGTGTTAAAAAATGAGGATTTGGGCAAGGGTATTACCGTCACAAGAGATTATACCAACGTAGACGGACTTATAACAAACATAAAGGGTGCCGCCCTTGTAACACAATTTGCCGACTGCGTTCCCTTGCTTTTCTACGACCCCGAAAAAGAGGTTGTAGCCACATCCCATGCGGGTTGGCGTGGCACCGTAGCCGAAATTGGACTTAAAACCGTCAAAAAAATGGAAACAGAGTTTGGTTGTAACCCCAAAAATATAATGGCGGCAATCGGCCCAAGCATAGGCGTTTGTTGCTATGAGGTAGATGACCCCGTAGCCGACAAAATAAAAGCCATTCCCTATTTGGAAATAGACAAAATTTTATTTTCCAAGGAAAAGGGCAAATACCAGCTTGACCTTAAGGAAACCAACCGGCAAATTTTACTCCGTGCAGGGGTAAAGAGTGAGAATATTTGTGTTAGTGACAGCTGTACTTGCTGTAACAGTCACATTTTCCATTCCCATAGAGCGACTGCGGGAAACAGGGGTAACCTTGCAGCAATTATTGCCCTTAAAGAGTAAAAAATACATTCGTTTTATATAAAGGAGAATAAAAATGAAAATTGCAATAGGTAACGACCACGCTGCGGTAGAGCTTAAAAACCACATAATGAAGTTCGTAGAGGATATGGGCCATACAGTTGTAAATTTTGGCACCGATACTAACGATTCCTGCGACTATCCCGAATTTGGCGAAAAGGTTGGCAGGGCAGTTGCAAGTAAGGAATGTGATTTAGGTATTTTAATTTGCGGAACAGGTATTGGCATTTCTATTGCGGCCAACAAGGTAAAAGGTGTTCGCGCCGCCGTTTGCTCAGAAGCATACTCCGCCCGCCTTACACGCAACCATAATAACGCAAACATAATCGCCTTTGGCGCAAGGGTTGTAACCACCGAAATGGCCGAAACCATCGTAAAGGAATTTTTAAACGCCGAGTTTGAGGGCGGTAGGCACCAAAAACGAATCGATATGCTAACCGAAATAGAAAACAAAAACTAAATTTAAAGACAAAGTAAAACCGCCGTGGATTTTCGTCCACGGCGGTTTTTTATGCATTGTATCTATTTAAAAATGCCTTTGTTCGCTCATTTTGCGGATTGTCAATTACTTCCAATGGCGTTCCCTCTTCAACAATGTGTCCATCATCCATAAATATAATGCGGTCGGACACTTCCTTTGCAAACTGTATTTCGTGGGTAACAATAATCATTGTTGTGTCATGCCCCTTAAGGCCGCGTATAACCTTTAAAACCTCACCCGTAAGCTCTGGATCAAGTGCACTTGTAGGCTCGTCAAAGCATAAAATGTCGGGCTCAAGGGCTAGCGCTCTTGCAATAGCCACACGTTGCTGCTGACCGCCCGAAAGCTGACAAGGATAGTGGTCTATTCTATCGGTAAGGCCAACCTTTTCAATTAAAACACGGGCTTTTTCCTCTATGTCTACCGCACTGCCCTTGCCCTGTAGTGTAGGCGCAAGAGTTACGTTTTTTAAAACGTTATACTGCGGGAAAAGGTTAAACTGTTGGAAAACAAGACCAAAATGTAGTCGGCTTTCTCTTACATCCTTTTCGCTGGATTTTTTATCTGCATCAAAAACCGTTTTGCCGGATACATTTATAGTACCGCTTTCCGGTGTTTCCAAAAAGTTAAGGCAACGAAGCAATGTGGTTTTTCCGCTTCCCGAGGAGCCAATAATGGAGAGTACCTCACCCTTTTCAAGAGAAAAATCTATTCCCTTTAATACCTCGACCTTGCCAAAGCTTTTTTTAATATCTTTTACTTCTAATATAGCCAAAATATATCACTCTACCCTACTTAAAAAAACTAAGCTTCTTTTCAATTTTGTTAAACAGTATTGTAAGAAGTCCACTGAAAACAAGGTAATAAATACCCGTAAAGAATAACGGCCAAATTTCTCCCGAAATACCGCGCGTGCCCTTAAGGAAGGACTGCCCTGCCCAAATTATTTCTTGAAGCGCAATAATTCTTGCAAGAGAGGTATCTTTAACAAGGGTAATAATTTCATTTGACATTGGCGGTACTATTCTCTTTATCATTTGAAGAAGCGTAACCTTAAAAAATATCTGCGACCTTGAAAGGCCAAGCACCTGACCTGCCTCAAACTGTCCCTGCGGAACACCCTGTATGCCGCCTCTGTAAATCTCTGAAAAATAGCAGGCATAATTAAATATAAAGGCAACTGCGGCGGCAACAAAACGTCCGCTTTCACCACTACCCCAAATGTTGTTGCCAAAAACTATACCGGGGAAATAGTAGATAATAATCAGCTGAATCATAAGCGGAGAGCCCCTTACAATCCAGACAATTACCTTTATAAATGCACTTAAGGGCTTAAACCTTGACATAGAGCCAAATGCAATAATAAGACCTAGCGGTATTGAGCCCAAAAGAGTCACAAAAAATAGTTTAAGTGTTTGAAGCAGTCCCGAATTTATGGCATCAAATACCACAGGAAACTGCTCAATGATTTTTGCTATATCCATAACTGTCCCTTTTCGCACTAAAACAGAGGGCGGTATTCTACCGCTCTCTGTTAGCGCCGTTTATTTGTAAAATTTAGAAGGATTGATTTTTCATTATTTTTGTTCGATAAGCTTGTCGCCAATCTTATATTTGTCGGCGCATGCCTTCATGCTACCGTCTGCATAAGCAGATTTGAAGAACTCGTTTAACTTCTCAGCAAGGTCAGATCCCTTTCTGAAGCCAACACCGTACTCTTCGCTGTTAAGACTTGCGGCATATGCGAGGTCTGCATAACCGGTGCCTTCACCTACCATTGCGGTTGCCATAAGATAGTCAATAATAGCAGCATCGCTGGTGCCAGCTTTTACTTCGTTAAGTGCAGATGCCTGGTCCTCAACCTCGGTATATGTAAAGTTGTTTTCTACTGCCATATCCTTACCTGCGGAACCACCCTCAACTGCAAATTTAAGGTCTTTACAAGCTTCGGCTGTCATATAATTATTTGCTACGTCCTTTTTAACAATAACAACCTGAGCGTTGTTGAAGTAAGGATTAGAGGTTTCCATTGCCTCTTTAACTGCATCGGTAAGGGTCATACCGTTCCATACACAGTCAATGTTTTTACCGTTAAGTTCAAACACTTTGTTGTCCCAGTTGATTTCAACAAATTCAACGTCTACGTCAAGCGACTCTGCAAAAGCGGTAGCCATATCTGCGTCAAAACCAATCCATTTGCCGTCTGCATCCTTGTAGTCCATAGGTGCGAAGTCGGTAATACCAACAACAAGCTTTCCCTTTTCCTTAACGTACTCAGAATCCAAAACGTCTTTATTTCCACATCCAACAAAAGCAGTTAGCATCATCAAAAGAGCTAACAAAGTAGCAGCAAATTTTTTCATAATTTTCTCCTCCGATTTCATCGTTTTAATAATTTACTCTGCTAAAGTGATAACATAATAACACGAAAAAGCGAAGTTGTCAAGTACTTTTTTGAAATTTTTTTAATTTTTTTGAAAAATTTTCAAATTTTCTTTAAAAGCCGCATAAAAAAGCAAAAAACATAAGAAAAAGGCGCAAAAAACAGGGTAGACGAAACCGGTGTCTACCCTGTTTTATACCTTATATAATATATAGCTTTATTTTGATATGGTAAGATTTTGGTTATTCTTTGGTCTTTTTTGTTGCCAACACCAAATGTTCATAACAATACTGTGAGGCAAAATTTTAACCAGTCGCACCTGCATACGTACCGATAATCCATGCACAGAATATGCCTTTTTGGTTTTGTATAAATCGTAAAGACCCGTTGCGACAACGTCCTTTGCCTCAAAGACAGGATTATAATACTGCACCTCATTATTAGAATTTGTTTTGAGGGCGTGGTTAAAAAATTCCGTCCTTACCCAACCGGGATTCATAGCCATCATTCTAATCCCTCTACCCTTTAGCTCTCTGCTCACCGCTCTTGTGTAGCTTAGCACAAAGGACTTTGTAGCGCCGTAGGTTGCAATGTACGGTACCGGTTGAAATGCCGAAAGACTGTCGAGCTGTAAAACGTGGCTGCCGCTTTGCATATATGGTAGGGTGAGTCTGGTCATTATAACGAGTGCCTTGCAGTTAAGGTCTATCATAGCACAGTCTTTTTCCAGCGGAATAGAGTCAAATTTTCCAAACTGCCCAAACCCAGCCGCATTTACAAGCAGCTTTACGTTTGGCTTTTCCCTTTCCAAAATTCCCTTGTACTCTTCAAAGCTTTTTTCATTACATAAATCTAATATTAGCGGCCTTATTTTAGTGGTAACTAGCGACTGTAGCTCCTTTAGTGCCTCTTCTCTTCTGGCAATTACCCAAATTTCATCAACATTAACATATTTGGTAAGCTGTAAAACAAACTCGCGCCCCATACCCGATGATGCGCCGGTTACAACTGCTATGTTCATAATTTTCCCTCCAAAACCGTTTTGCGAAAATACTAAAGCTTGGAAATTTCAATTCCTAAAACGCCGTATTTATTCTGTTCTTCCACTGAATAATAGGATTCCATATCCGATGGCTTTGCACTGTCTATATCTTCTTTGGTATAGCCGATTTTGAATAGCGGCAGTTCTTTGTACAGTTCATTAAAGGTGTCGAACCGATGCAGTTTTAAAACAGTAGCACTCAGCTTCTCTCCATTAGTTGTATTGGTAAAAATAACCCGATCTCCTACCTTTATTTGCTGACGCTTCTCATCAAATAAGCGAAGCTCTATTGTTTTCTCACCACTCTTTATCATTTCAAAGGGTGAGGAATTAAGCTTCATATTGTGTACGTCGGTTTGCCGACATAAATAAGCTACCGTCTCTACATGCCCCGTTCTTGGGAATAAATCTACCGGTGTATATTCTATAAGTTGGTAACCGTTTTGGGTTAATAGATTTGTATCGCGGGCAAGTGTTGCGGGGTCGCAAGAAATATAAATAATTTTTTTAGGCGCAAAATCGTTAGAAACAGTATTTATAAGCTCCGCATCGCAGCCCTTTCGTGGCGGGTCAAGAACAACTAGGTCCGGCTTTATATTTTTATCCCTTAGCATTTTGGCTGCTTTAGTTGCATCGGCACAGGAAAACTCGGCATCTGAAAATCCGTTCTGCTTAGCATTTTCCTTTGCATTTTCTACCGCCTCGGGCACAATTTCAACGCCGTAAAGCTTTTTTTCCTCACCGCAAAGCTTTAAAAGGGAAAGACCTATTGAACCGATACCGCAGTAAAGGTCTAAAATAACCCTATCCTCATCGCCTATATATTCGGCGGCTTTTTTATACAAAATTTCAGCGGCCAAACGATTTACCTGATAAAAAGAGTGTGGAGAAATATTAAGTGTTACGCCGCAAAGGATGTCAGTAATATAGCCCTTACCGTAAACAGTTTTAGTGGCTTCACCCAAAACAACGTTAGTATCCTTTTTATTTACGTTATAGCAAAGGGTAAATTTTTCTCCCAAAACGCCCTTTAAAGCAGTAATCAACTCATACGAAAACGGTAATTCATCGGCATTAATAACCGGCACCACCATAATTTCATTACTTTGCTCTGCATACCTTATAAGCAAATGGCGGAGCAGTCCCCTACCTGTTTCTTCACTGTATACAGATATATTATTATCCTCAGCCCAGCGAGTAACCGTTTGCATAACCTTTTCGAAAATTTTAGGTTGAAGTTTACAGTTAACACTACTTATTACCCTATGGCTATGCCTTGCAAAAAATCCGTAAACTATTTGGCCGTTTTGCTCGGCTATGGGGTACTGCGCCTTATTACGATAAAAATCTACATTTGGTGATGGTATTATATTTCGGGCTTCTATATTAACTCTGCCAATACGGCGCATAGCGTCCTCTACACCCTTTTGTTTAAAGGAAAGCTCCTTTTCATAGGAAATATGCCTAAAAGCGCAACCGCCACAGCTTTTAAATGCGGGGCAGTCTATTTCTATTCTGTCTTTAGATGGAACGGTAACCTCCAAAAGTTTTCCTATGGCATAGTTTTTCTTTACCTTAATAATATGGGCTAAAACAGTTTCCCCTACGGCGGTGTTTGGTACAAATACGGCCATATCTTCTACCCTGCCAATACCTATACCATCCCCCGTAAGGGTATCTATAGTAACCTTAATTTTTTCGTTTTTCTTCATAGCTCTCACCAAAACATAAGTGTTTCTGTCTAACAAAACTATATTAACATATATTTCTTTAAAAGTCCACAAATGGAGAAAATAAAATTTTATGAGCGCCCTTATGCGACATTATTTTTAAGCACCTTATTTTATAATGAATATAGTTTAGCAAGGGGATGTTGAAAGGCAAATAAAAATACTAAGGTGATGCGCTTGACTGTTTATGCTGACGTTTTAATTTTTCTTAATACCTTTGTTAATTTTTTCATTCTTTCCCTTACCTCTAAAATATGTAAGGACGGCTACCGCCTTTACCGTATTATACTTGCCTCGCTTGTTGGGGCTGCATTTTCCCTTTACATATTCCTGCCGCAAATGAACATATTTGCCGAAAATCTTTTAAAATTGATTGTATCGGCCGTAACGGTACTTATTTGCTTTGGCTTTGACAGTTTAAGAGGACTACTAAGGCGTGTGGCGGTATTTTTTATTGCTTCCTTTCTTTACGGTGGACTAATGCTATTTATATGGAGCGTACTAAAACCGGACAATTTAAGCATTCAAAACGGCATTGTATATCTTGATATTTCTCCCATTATACTGCTACTGTCTACCCTTATTTGTTACCTTGTAATTTCACTTATACGCTTTTTTGCAAGAAGACAGGGAGTCAACGCTAAAAGGGTAACACTAATTATAGAAACTGATTTTGGGGCTACAAGCATTATAGCGCTGACCGATACCGGCAACTCCCTTACCGACAATATTACGGGCTGCCCCGTAATTATTATTGAAAGCTTAGCGGCAAAAGAACTGCTTGCTGTTTTACCAACCCACGACAGTATACTGGCGGGAAACATACCAAAAAACTCAGGTTTTAGATTGCTACCCTACAAAACGGTGGGTGGTAACGGGCTTATTCCCGCCTTTAGACCAAAAAGCGTTTATCTAAAGTTAGAAAACGAAAAAAGGCAAATTTCAAACGTGCTTATAGCTATTAGTGAACAAAAGCTTGGCGACGACTATAAAGCCATTATAAACCCTGATGTGCTAACATAAAATTTATGAAAGGAAAATTGATAATGAGCATTATGATTTTCGCTAAAGAAACGTACGAGCGTTTGCTACATTTTTTAAAGAATCTTCTCTTTTTCCATCAACCCGTACACTACATAAACGGGCCAGATATTTTGCCCGAACCACTGACCACTGCCGAGGAGGAAGAACTTTTTAGCAGAATAGAAAGCGAACCTGAGGAGGTAAAAAGTAAGCTTATTACCCACAATCTTCGACTTGTTGTTTATATAGCGAAAAAGTTTGAAACAAAAGGTGCGGGAATTGAAGATTTGATTTCTATTGGCACCATTGGTCTTATTAAGGCTGTTGGCACCTTTTGCCCCGACAGAGGAATAAAGCTTGCCACCTACGCTTCCCGCTGTATTGAGAATGAAATACTAATGTACCTTAGAAAAACCACCAACCTTAAAAGCGAAATCTCCCTAGACGAGCCGCTTAACGTTGACTGGGACGGAAACGAACTACTGCTTGGCGACGTGCTTGGCACCGAGGGTGACGAAATTTGTCGTGCCCTTGAAACCGAGGATGAGCACAATATTTTAAAAGGACTTGTTATGGCTCTACCGCCAAGAGAAAGACAAATAATGGAAATGCGGTTTGGTATGTTTGGCTACGAGGAATATACCCAAAAACAAATAGCCGACTGCCTGGGTATCTCACAGTCCTACATTTCCCGCCTTGAAAAAAGAATACTTGAAAAACTAAAAAAATCTATAGAAAAAGCAGTATCATAAACAGAAAAAACAAACGGTGGGTATAAAAGCCCACCGTTTGTTTTATGTTACGGAGTAATTTTACTAAGCACCAGCTCAATAGTTTCTCTTGTTACTTCTCTTGGGTTAGTTGCCGTGCAAGCATCCTCAAGGGCAGAGGTAATAATATCTTCCTTTTCCCTTTCAAACTCTTCCCTTGAAATTCCTGCCTCCCAAAGGGTTGCCGGAATTTCCATACGACGAAGCATATATTTAATTTCTTCAATTAAGCTTTCAACCGCAATACGAACTGTATCGTGCGGGAGGCCCAGCTTTCTCGAAATATCGGCGTACCTTACGGCCGCCTCTGTTGGCTCATTACCAAAACAAGCGCGGAGATGGGCATTATGCCTTATAACGTGAGGAAGAAGTATTGCATTTGCTCTTCCGTGAGGAATATGGAATTTTGCGCCCAAAGCGTGGGCAATACTGTGGTTAATACCAAGTCCCACCTCATTAAAAGCCATACCTGCAAGGCAGGATGCACTGTGCATTTTTTCTCTTGCTACGGTATCATCACCGTTTTTAAATGCGAAGGGCAAATATTTAAATGCAAGTAGAAGCGACTTTTCAGCCAAAGCATCTGATGCATCATTATTCTGTGTTGAAACAAGCGCCTCAAAGGCGTGGGTAATAACATCCATACCCGTATCTGCAGTAACCGACGGGGGCACAGATGCAACAAGCTCGGGGTCTAAAATTGCAAGGTCGGGAATTAACTCCTCATCCACTAGAGGGAATTTTCTGCCCTCTTCCGTGTCGGTAACAACTGCAAACTTTGTAACCTCAGAGCCGGTACCGCTGGTTGTAGGAATGGCAATTAAAATAATATTTCCCATGCCTGAACGCTCGGCCATAAGCACAATTGCCTTTGCGGCATCAATCGCAGAGCCACCGCCCAAAGCAATGACTATCTCAGCACCGCTTTCGGTTACAAATTTAAGACCTTCGGCAATTAGCTTTGTTGTGGGGTCGGGTGTAATGCCATCAAAAATGCTGATACTTTTATAGCCATCCATTTTCGAGGTAATTTTATCAATTATTCCCGATGACACCATAAACTTGTCAGTAATAATTGCCGCAGATTTACCCTTAAATTCCCTCAACGTATCAAGTGCATTCTGATTAAAGCGCACCTCGGTGCGAATTTTAAATCTATTCATAAAAACTTTTCCTAACTACGCACAAACTACTTAACGATTTTTACCATTGAGCCGTTTCCAAGACCTGCCGCATTTGCATCGTCGGTATCAAGATGCATTTCAAGGCGGAAATCCTTATGAACTCTAACCTGAACGTCGAAAAACCTTGTTTTTCTCTCCCCAAATGCATCAATGTCAACGTACTCATTATCCTTAACGCCAAACCTTTCGCCGTCTTCCAAGCTCATATGAATGTGGCGGTTAGCAATAATGCAACCCTCTTTTAGCGTTACAACACCCTTAGGACCTATAATAGTGATAGGTGCAGAGCCGCCTATTTTACCGCTTTCTCTAACAGGGGGTTTTACCTTTAAAAGATAAGAATCAGTCCTTGAAATTTCGACTTGAGAGGCCGACCTTACGGGGCCCAAAACCCTTACCTTTTCAATAGGACGAAGAGATGGGCCTACAATGGTTAGTACTTCTTTACAAGCGTACTGACCGGGCTGGGACAATTCCTTACAAGGAGTAAGCTCATAGCCCTGACCAAAAAGCACCTCTACGTGCTCCTTGGATAAGTGGATATGGCGGTTGGAAATACCAACAGGAATGTCGCCCTCAGACGTTAAATTGCCGCTTTGTTCCATGGCCTTTATAACGGCTTCAGCAACGGCGGAAATATTTATATCCATAACCTACACTCTTTCTGCTAAAATTTTAAATAATACGGAAACTGTCTGCCATTACGCAACGACGCTTTCTGGTAAAACTGCGCGCAGAGGTAATACCCTCACCGGTAGGCCCTGCAATGGTAAAGGTTGTATGTCCCTCACCACCGAAGCCGATACCCGCATAGGAAGGTGCATTCTTAACAAAAATGGTTGTTTCAACTGCCGCCGCAAAACGGGAAAGATTATCAATATTCTTAGAATGCATATGTGCGGTGTGGCGGTTGCCGTGCTCGGCCTTAACTGCCAATGTAATAGCTTCATCAATATCCTTAACCGATACGATAGGAAGTATAGGCATCATAAGTTCTTCTTGAACGAAAATGTGGTTAAAGTCGGTCTCGCAAATAATACAGCGAACGCTACTATCTACGGTAACACCGATTTTCTGAAGAAGCACCTTAGCATCACGGCCTACACATTTACGGTTAATAACCTTCTTCATCTTACCTGTTTTCTTGTCTTCCATATCTACAAGAACAACACTGGCCAAAGCATCGGCCTGAGCGGCAGAAATAAGGTAAGCGCCGTTTTTCTGCATTTCGCTTATAAGTCTATCCTTTACATTAGAGAAAACGAAAACTTCCTTTTCAGCAATACAAGGTAGATTATTATCAAAGGTGCAGCCATCTATAATATCTTTACCTGCCTTTACAATATCAGCAGTATCATCAACTATAACAGGGGGATTGCCTGCGCCCGCGCCGATTGCCTTTTTGCCCGAAGAAAGTACCGAACGAACAACGCCGGGACCACCTGTACAAACAAGTAGCTTAATGTCGGGGTGGGTTTGCATAATCTTTGCGGAATCCATAGTAGGTTTATCCATAGAAGCCACCAAAACACTGGGACCGCCCGCTGCTTTAGAAGCGCGGTTTACAAGGTCAACCGCATAGTTAGAGGTGCAAATTGCGCCGGGGTGTGGGTTAAATACAACACCATTTCCTGCGGCTATCATACCAATGCTGTTACAAATAACGGTTTCACTGGGGTTGGTACTAGGGGTGATTGCGCCAACAACACCAAACGGTGCCATTTCTACCAAAGTAAGACCGTTGTCGCCTGTTTTGGCTTCGCTGACAATATCCTCGGTGCCGGGGGTCTTATCGGCCACCAAATTGTGCTTTGCGGTTTTGTGGTCAACCCTACCCATTCCTGTTTCGGCAACACCGATTTCAGCCATTATGGGAGCTTCTTTTCTTGTTAACTCTCTAATAACGGTAATAATCTTTTCTCTTTGCTCAACACTCATAGCACGAACGGCTTTATAGCCCGCTCCTGCGGCGGCAATTGCTTCGTTCATATCGCTATAAATACCAATTAACTTTCTGCCATTATACTCGGTACTTGTGTAAAGTTTTTTATTTTCAGACGGTGCCGCGGTAGTTTCAAGACCGCTCAGAACCATTCTTACTATCTGTTCAACCTCTGACCTACTTACTTCAGCCATTTCTCCAACCTCCAAAGTTTATTCCTGTGCCTCGAATTTTAGTGTGGCACCCAAAGAAGAAATCTTCTCTTTCCAGTTTTCACCGGGATTTTTATCAGTAACAATAACGTCAACTTCTTTTATTCCGCAAACCTTAACAAAGGATGCTTTATCAAACTTTGTTGAATCAACCGCCAAAACCTTTTTGTTTGCGGCGGCAAAAAATGCCTTTTTAATTTCGCTATCCCGCTCGTTAGAATCGGTAACACCCATATCAGCGTGCAGTCCTTTACAAGAACAAACTGCCAAATCCACGTGATAGTCCGAAACCATTTTTTCGGCCTGATAACCAACTAAGGATAGTCCGCCCTCTTTCAGTACACCGCCTGTAGAAATAATATTCCAGTCCGGCTTGTTGCAAAGCTCTATCAAAATCTTAATAGAGTTTGTAATAAGAGTAATTTTCTTTCTGTCCAGGATATTTTTTATAACGTACAAGGCAGTTGTGCTGGAGTCCAGCATAATATAGTCGCCATCGTGAATCATCTCCGCAATAAGGGAGGCGATATACTGCTTTTCGGCAACGTTTGCCTGCTGACGTACGTGGAAGGGTAAATCTATATTAAAATTTTCCTTTTTAACTGCGCCACCGTAGGTCTTTTTTGCAAGACCCTCTTGGTCAAGCTTTTCAAGGTCTCTTCGGATGGTTTCCTCAGTAACCGAAAACTCTTGACTTAAGTCGCTAACTACTACCTTGCCCTCAATAGAAAGCTTGGAAAGTATAGCATTTCTACGCTCGATAGCTAACAAACAAACAACCCCTTAAAAAAATTTTAGAGTATGCTCTGCCAAAGCTTTTGGTCGGGACGCGGAATAACAGAACTGTCAAGGAACATTCCTCTATCTCCTGCTTCACTTTCAGCACGTTCAATAGCTGCAGAAACGGCAGAAACGCTACCTGTAAGAAGCAGATAAGATTTTCCGCACATTCCCCTTGCAAGACGAAGTTCTATTAAATCAACCAAAGCGGTTTTAGCTGCTGCATCGGCCGCTACAATAGCGGTAGCAGCAGAAAAGGTTTCCATAACACCAAGTGCCTCTACGCCCTCGGGTGCGGTTGCACCGTACATAGCGGAGAAGAGCGAATCATGCGGGTTACCAAGCACAAAGCTATCAATAACCTTACTATCGGCCTTAATTTTCGCAGCATCTACCGATGCCTTAACAGCACTAAGCTCACCGCTTATAATAACAATATATTTACCGGGGCACACTGTTGCACATTCTACTACATCAACCTCGGCGGTTTTAATCATAGTATCGGCACCGGTCATACCGGCAGAAACGGTAGTAAATTCTACCATACCTATTGCCTTGCCCATTTTATGCTAACATTCCTTTCACTCACAGTTTAAACTGCGGCTATAATGATATATTTATCGGTTACTTCCTTAACTTTACCGCTTATGGGTGTATGGATAGCTACACCCAGTGCACCCTCAGGCGCCGAAGCAACCAAGCTACCCTTTTCTACTTTATCCCCTACCGAAACACATGCTTTTGCAGGAGCGCCGATATGCTGAGAAAGCATAAGGCGTACGGATTTGGGCATATACTCGCTCTCATCAAGCGGTGCGGGAAAATTATACTTAGTAAGACCAAGTCTTGCAGTAAGACGAGACTTTAAAATGTACCTACCCTGTCTTTCTTCCTTGACGGGAGCGCCCTCCACCTGAGGAATAGCAATACCGTTTTTCCTAAGTCCGCCCTTAACCGATGCAATAAGGGTTCTCGGAGAAAGTCCTTGGAAGCAGGAATACATCTCACAAAGTCCGCAAGAAGAGCAGAAGAAGGTGCCAAGATATGGTTCTACGTCTGCCGTAACGCCGCTTGACATTGAGCGCATAAACTTAGATGGCTCAATAGGATGTCCAAGCAGATTTCTGGGACACAAATCGGTACACATTCTGCACTGACAACAAGCCGACATAGCGCGCTTTATGGAAATACTATCCTTGGTCTGACGCTTTTTAACAATGTACTGGTCAGGTGGCATTACCAAAATAGCGTTAGTCGTCTTTGTTACAACGTCGCTCTCACCTATAAACATACCTGTCATTGGTCCGCCGCTTATAAGAGCATAATCCTCTATAGTAGTGCCGCCGGCAAGCTTTAAAACCTCACCAATGGTTATGCCGAGTGGCACTCTAAGCGTTATGGGGTTTTTAACCTCACCCGTTACGGTAATATACTTATGGGTTACACCCTCGCCGTTTTTAATTGCATTATAAGCGTTAAGCATTGTCTCAACGTTATACACAATAACACCTACCGTTATAGGTAGCTTACCGGGGCCTACAACACGACCCGTTGTTTCGTATATTGTAACAACCTCATCACCGGCAGGATAAACCTCCGGCAAAAGGCCGATTTTTATCTTATTAAAATTTCTGAGTTGTGCTTTAACCGACTCAACTGCCTTTTTATAGGAGGGTTTAATTGCAATAATCGCCTGCTTTGCACCAACAGCATCACAAACACTGTCTAGTGCAGACATAATTTCAAAAGCGTATTTTTGCATAACCTGCCTATGTAGCTTTAAAAGCGGTTCACATTCAGCACAGTTTAAAATAATGGTATCAGCCGCTTCGTTTAGTTTAGCGTAGCTTGGAAAACCGGCACCACCGGCACCAACTACACCAGCCGACTGCAAAACTGATTTAAGTTCATTTATGTTCATTACTATTATTCAAGTCCTATCGAATTATCAATAATACCTACAATTGCAGCATCTACAGGTGCGCTTTCCATTGCACAACCAACCCTTGCTGCACTACCTGTTGCAACCAAGACAAGTTCACCAATACCGGCGCCTACGTTATCTACTGCAACAATGCGGCCACTGCTTGACATATTTGAGTTAGGTTCAACAATCATAAATTTGCTACCGATAAGACCTTCGTTTTTTCGTGTAGCAACAACGCTGCCAACAACCTTTCCAACTATCATGTCGCTAAGCCCCTTTCACTTACAATATGTTAGTAAACTAAACTAAAAGTTAGTAATCTGAAGTTAAAGTTAAAAGATTCAAGTTTCGGATAAGGCCCCGATGGACGGGGCCTTTATAAATCCGTCCCTTTTCATAGCTATGCTACGCTTTGGATTTTACCTTATTTTAAAGTAGGTAAAATTTTCTCAACGTCTGCGTGAGGTCTGGGGATTACGTGTACTGCTACAAGCTCGCCAAGTTTGGAAGCTGCTGCACTACCGCTTTCTGTTGCTGCTTTAACTGCACCAACGTCGCCTCTTACCATAACAGATACAAGTCCGGAACCAATTTTCTCAGTACCGATAAGTTCAACCTCTGCTGCCTTTACCATTGCATCTGCTGCCTCAATTGCTGCTACAAGACCTCTGGTTTCTACCATACCTAATGCTTCAAGTGCCATTTTTATTTCCTCCGTAAATTTTATTTTTTGTCAAATGCATTAAGGACAAGCATTTTTTCCGTGTCCTCTTCTGCGCTTGGAATAATGTGCTTTGTAATAACTCCCGAAACTGCCTCAGCTGCCTCAGCCGCCGCTTCAACCGCTGCCTCTACAGCAGCAACGTTTCCGCGGAATTTGACGGCCACAATAAGCGGAACTTCAAGTCCGTCAGGGTTGCCGGGTTTGTTTTTGTCGAAGTTTTCAACCGTAACATCTGCCGCTTTACAACCTGCGTCGCAAGCAACAAACGCTGCCACAAGACCGTAAACCTCGATTATTCCTACTGCCTTACCCATATTGCCACCTACTTATTGATAATAGCAATCTTAAGACCCTGCATGGAAAGGTTGGTCTCAAGTGCTTCATTTATCTGTTCAAGCGGGAAGCGGTGGGTAATAAGCTTTTCAATGGGAAGACCTATTCCCTTAGCACGCTTTAAGAAATCGAAAGTTGTTGCATAATCGCGAAGGGTGTATACCCAAGAGCCAACCGTTGTAATTTCCTTAGCGCAAATGTCAAAGTGGGGATTTATTGTAGCGTCGCCGCCGTTAATGAAGAAGCCAAGCTCACAAAGTCCGCCACCATTACGAATAAATTTGTAAATGTTTGCATGAGCAATAGGTGAGCCGGTGCACTGGAAGGCGAAATCTGCAGCGTAACCACCAAAAGCATCGTAAACACCTTTAGTAAGCTCTTCTATGCCCTTATAGTTTTTAAAGTTAACCGACCTGTCAGCGCCCATTTCCTTAGCGAATGCAAGGCGCTTATCCTCACCGTCGATAGCTACTATGTTTTCAATACCCATTGTTCTAAGTATTGCAATACAAAGAAGACCGATAGGTCCGCAACCCTGAACGGCAACGCGGCTGTTAAACCTTAAAATGCCTGTTGTTTTTGCCCTTTCAACAGCGTGAATTAAAACTGCAGCGGGCTCAATTAAAATTCTGGAATCCAAATCCAAATCACTTACGTTGAAGACCGAGGAGCCGCCGCGTACAATCATATAATCGGCGAACCAACCGTTAAGGTGAACGTCGTCATCGGGAAGCAGACCGTAAACGTCTGCACCGCCAACGTTTTGCTTATTAAGGTCAAACATTGTAATGTCCGGATTGTCCTTAAATATCATACAGGTAACAACCTTGTCGCCAACGTTTAAAGGCTTGCCTGCGCTATCCTTCTTAACGTTCTTTCCCATAGCAACAATTTCGCCCGTGCCTTCGTGGCCAAGGGCTACCGGAATAAGGCCGAAGGGGTCGCGCTTAAATTCGTGAGCGTCGGTACCGCAGATACCACAGCCCTCAACCTTAACCAGCATATCATCATCCCCTAGCGGGGGAATGGGAAATTCTTTTAAATCAAAATGTTCAAGGGAGGTAAGCATTGCAACCCTTGCAGTTTTAGGAACTGCGCCTGTTGCCTTTGGAGCAGAAGCGGCACCGCTTGCCTGCATTTGTCCAACTACCTGCCTTACAATTTTTTCAATATCAGCAGAATTCATATCAAATTTCCTTTCACTAGCTACATACCACGGAATATCTCTCCGCCATACTCGGCAAGAAAGGTATCCTCGCTTTCGGTTCCGCCGCTGACACCAAGTCCGCCAACCAAAGTGCCTTCCTTGTTATACAAAGGAACGCCACCGCCAAAAATAACGATTTTTCCTTGGTTAGTAAACTGTATGCCGTAAAGGGAACCACCGGGTGCGGCCAACTCACGAAGCTTTGAAGTTGGCATTTTTAGCGCCGTTACGGTATATGCCTTATTAAAGGCGATATCATAACTTGCAATGAACGAATCATCCATACACTGCACCGCAACGGGATTAGCTGCGGAGTTTGCAACCGCAACCACCGCTTTAACGCCAATCTCTTTTGCCTTTTCCTTAACCTTTTCAATTAAGGCGTTGGCAACTTCAAGCGTTATATTATCCGAACCCGAAAGATTTTCTACAACCCTTTCAACAAGGGTATTTATTTCTTTTTCGGTCATAGCTTTAACCTACTTATTTACCAAGCTGCTCCATAACCTTTTTGGTAATCTCAGCAACTAGGTCGTTGCCTGCAGTAGCGCAGGAAGAACTGCTGGTAGAACCGCAAACTTTGTTGCCGCAACTATGACAGCTGGGAAGGCCTGCCTTTGCATTGGGGCAAAGATTTGCAGGATGCTTACCCGAAAGACCAAACTGACGACGAATCTCATAAAGTCTTTCAACCTGTGCCTTAGAAAGTTCCTGAGCGCCACCAAGCTGTTTGGAAATTGTAAGAAGCTGTGCATAGAATTCTACAGACTCCATCTTGTGGTATGCAGCAAGCAAGGAATCAGAGAATGTAAGTGCGCCGTGATTTTCAAGTAATACTGCATCAAAGTAAGGAAGATACTTTTCAACTGCATCGGGAATCTCTTCAGTAGAAGGTGTGCCGTACTCAGCAATCGGAACACAGCCAAGAGCAATAACTGCCTCAGGCATGATGGGCTGAGTAAGCGGAATGCCTGCGATAGCGAAAGCTGTTGCATACATAGGATGTGCGTGAACAACAGACTTAACGTCAGGACGGTGCTTATAAACTCTCATGTGCATTTTAATTTCGGAAGAGGGCTTAAAGCCGGCATTTGCCTGAATAACCTTTCCCTCTGCGTCAACCTTACAAATGTATTCAGGAGTCATAAAGCCCTTACTAACACCTGTAGGTGTGCAAAGAAATTCGTTATCGTTAAGCTTTACGGAAATGTTACCGTCGTTAGCAGCAACCATTCCCTTGTTGTAAATGCGCTTACCGATTTCGCATATTTGCTTTTTAATTTCATACTCTGATACCATTTTTATATCTCCTTTTCTATATAATATTTTAAAATGTTTCAAAGTGCTGGTTTTCTATTACAAATATACCACAAAAGCCAACAAAAGTCAACAACAAAGTCGTGTTTTTCTTTGTTTTTTGCCTATTTTTTGTTGTTTTTTGCTGTAATTTATCTGTTTTTTGTCATTTCTGTGGGATTTTTTGGTTTAGTCGTCAAAACTTCGGCTTTTGAAGTACTTTTTAGTATCGAAGGTTTTTAAAAAAGTCCTTAAATCCTCAATACCTTCGCCCGTTACCGAGCTTACTCTAAACACCTTTTTACATCCCGCAAGCCGCAGCCAACTCTCTGCTCTATCGGGGTTTGCACCTTTTTGGTCAATTTGGGTAACCACTCCCACAACAGGGCGGTTAGCCATACTTGTAATGTTTGGACTGTAAAGCGAATAGGGTTCGGTTGCCGAAAGAAGCAGCCCAACAATATCACTTTCATAAGAGTATACCGCCAAAGCACCGCCAAAGTGCCTTGACTCTATGTACTCGCCGGGAGTATCTATTAAAAAATCCTCCCGCTCCACCGTTTGAGTTTTATTGTAGGTAATTTCCTCCCCCCTTAGCGCTTGGGTGAGAGTTGTTTTGCCGCTACCCGACCTGCCGATTAAAATTACTTTATTCATTAGGTTTTGGTTATGGGACAAACGGTGAATTTTAAGGTTTGTTCTGCATAGTCCACAACCGCTCTTACCGCTTCACTAACCTGTGAAACGCTACCCGTTACAATAAGAGTTCCGCTAAACCTATCTACAAAACCAAGATATGCGCCCGATGCCTTGGTGGCGATATCGCCCGCAATAATTGCCGTTTCAGCAGGCGACATTGTCATAATACCGATTGCCGAGGTGTTATAATCACCCGCCGGGTCAAGTCCCAGCTTTGTGTAAAGATCGGTGTCGGGGTTGGCAATAACATGAGCCAGGGTAATTTGCTTACCAGGAACAAGCTCTTGAATAATTCTTGTTTTGCCATCGTTAATTAAATCTTTATAAACCGAATGTTCCATTTCTATCCCCCTATCTGACCTATTAGTCCAAACTGTTTTACAGTTTTAAGCAAAAGTCCCATATGCTCATCTGTTGGCGGAACTAAGTGCTCCAGTTCGTATTTTCTGCCAAGCCTTTTGTACTTATCAGACCCTAGTCGGTGATATGGCAAAAGGTGAATTTCGCCGCCCGGCATTATCTTACTTACATAACCCGCAATTTTTGCGATTTCTTCTACCGTATCGTTAAAGGTCGGAATAACCGGTACGCGGATTACAAGGTGCCTTGCCTCTCTGGCAAGATTTTTGGCATTTTCAAGCATTAAGGTATTATCCCTTCCCGTAAAGGCCTTATGCTTTTCAGTGTCAACGTGTTTAATATCCATTAAATAGTGGTCCAAATAAGGCAGAAGCTGTCTTATGGTTTCCATCGGCGCCGCCGCAGTAGATTCAAGTGCAGTGCTAATTCCGTTTTCCTTGGCTGCGCGAAGCAGCGCCACTGCAAATTCGGGTTGGCAAAGACTTTCTCCTCCTGAGAGGGTGAGACCACCGCCCGTTCTTCTGAAGTAGATGCGGTCCTTCATAACCTCATCAATTACTTCCTTTACAGTAACGTCACGGCCAACAGTTTTTTGCTTTCCTTGCTCCGTCATCTGCTCAATTTCATAGTTTTGCGATTCGGGATTGCAACACCACTTGCATCTAAGCACACAGCCCTTTAAAAATACAATAGTACGAATACCGGGGCCATCGTGCACCGAGAATTTCTGTATATCAAAAATTCTGCCTTTAGTGTTTAAATAATCGTTCACTCTTAAAACCCGCCCTGCTCCGTACGATTTATAATATCATCTTGAAGTGAACGGGAAAGTGTTGTAAATAGGGCGCTATAGCCTGCAACACGAACAACAAGTGATTTATATTTTTCGGGATATTTTTGCGCCTCTATTAAGGTTTCGCGGCTTACAACGTTAAACTGCATATGCATACCCTTTTGCTCAAAGTAACCGCACACCAAAGCAACAAAGCTTTCAAGTCCACTATTACCCTTTAGTGCGCTTGGGTGGAACTTCATATTAAATAGTGTTCCATTAGATGCAATAAAGTGGTCAAGCCGTGCAACCGAGTTACAGGAAGCGGTAGGACCGTTTACGTCCCTACCGGCCGCAGGTGAAACACCGTCTGCAACCGGTGTACCTGCCAAACGTCCGTCGGGCGTGGCACCAGTTTGTGCGCCAAGCGGTACGTTTGCCGAAACGGGATAAAGTCCCGCCTGGTAAATGCCGCCTCTTGGATTTTTGTACTTTTCCATAGGTTTTGTGTATGTATAAGCCACATCCCTTGCGAAGAGGTCAACCTCCAAATTATCGTTACCAAATTTAGGAAGTTCATCAATATCTTCCCGCATTTTATCATAAAATGCTTTCTTTTCGGGGGAGGTTTCATTTTCCTTAACCTTTAAGAATATCTCGGAAATCTGCTTTTCGGTTAAGTTCCTACCCTTGGCCGACAGCTCTTTGGCAACTTGGGTGGTAAGTAAGGTTGCTATATAATCGTTAAAGGGCTCGCCATAGTTGTTACGAAGCGCCTCTGCAAACTGCTCGAGTGTATACTTCTTATCCTCGTATACAAGATTTTTTATTGCATAAAGCGCATCGGTCATATTGGCAATGCCAAAGCCCTGAGGCCCTGTGAAATTGTAAATTGCACCGCCCTGTTGAACCGACTTGCCCCTGCCTATACAGTCCTCAATCATCGAAGAGAGGAAGGGTAGCGGAGCGCGTTCGGCATGCGCTACGTCTATACTGTTATCAGCGTTCACAAGATACTCAATCATCTTGTTCATCTGTGCCTTATAAGCATCGTAAAACTTTTCAAAGGTTGTAAACTCTGAAATATCACCCGTTTTGGGTCCTACCTGCTCTCCCATATCGGCGCCGTTGCCAAAAGTGAGTTCCAAAGGTCTACACATATTGAAGAATGCTGCATCGTGCCAACCCTCAGTCTTGCCCGACTTTTGTGGTTCAACACATCCTATAATGTTGTAGTCCCTTGCATCTTGCAGGGTTAGTCCCCTGCTTACAAGGGCGGGGATGATAACCTCATCGTTATAGTAAGCGGGAAGTCCCGTTCCCATTCTTGTAAGGGCGGCGGCGTGGAGCAAAAATTCGTGGGGTGTTTTGTTCCAAACGCGAACTGAAAGTGACGGCTGCGGAAGCAGTGTATGCATAGAAGCGGTGATTGACATAAAGGAAAGGTCGTTAGTTACATCAATGCCCTCACTGTTTTGTCCTCCTGCAATAAGGTTTTGGAACAGACTGTAGCCCGCAAAGCCCTCTGCCGAGGCAAGATCACGCACCTTGGTAAAATCGTTAAGCTTAACCCAGATACAATCCATAAGCTCTTGGGCAAACTCGCGTGTGATTTTACCGCTATCCAAATCCTTTTTATAATAAGGATACATATACTGGTCAAAACGTCCTGGAGAAATTGAATGGCCGCTCGACTCGGTTTGAATGAGCATCTGCACAAACCAGAAGGACTGACAGGCCTCGAAAAAGCTCTTAGCACCGTGGCGCGGAACATTTGCACAGTTATTAGCAATAAGTGCAAGTTCAAGTCTTCTTGTTTCGTCAGTTTCCTTTTCAAGCTCTGCGAGTGCAAGTTTTGCATAACGCTCAGCATAAAGACAAGCTGCATCAAGCGATTTGATAACTGCCATTAAAAATGTGCTGCGGCTTGCATAGTCCTCATCACCCTCGTTGCACTTTTTAAGCTCTGCCTCTGCCTTTGCTTTAATGCCCTCAAAGCCAATAGCCAAGACCTCGCCGTAGTTTACAGTTACGTGACCAACACCGTTATAGAAATAGTTGCCGGGGGTGAAAATATTGTGTTCCATAGCACGCTTGGTGCCCTCGGTCATATAAGAATAAGCAAGCTCGCTTGTTGTTTTACCCTTCCAATACTCAAAAACCTCTTTGAGCTCCTTCTTTGCCTGTTCCGAAATGTAAAACGGGTCAGCGCTACGGGTTGCAAGGGTGTCAAACTCGCTCTCAATCCACTCGAAAGAAAACTCAGGGAAAATCTGACAACTTCTGGGCCTTATGGTGGCCGCGCCTACAATAAGCTCATTCGGGCGAATGGTAATGGGAATATTCTTTAAAATATGCTCAAACGCTTCTGCCCTTCTCAAAATGGTAGGCTTCCCCTCAGAGGCCTTAAAAGACTCGGTCAGAAGAACTGCACGGTCGGTCTCAATTTGGGGCATCTCCTCAAAAAGTTGGTCCACAAGTTTTGCAATACGGGGACTTTTCTTTATCTCATTTATGTAAAATTCAGACATAATATTTCCTCCTGAATCTTAATATTTCTTCACATATATTCTAATACAAAACAAAGCAAATGTCAATAGAAAACAACATAAAAACAATAAAAATTCAAATAAAAACAACATTTTTGTCCGTTTTTTACTTGTTTTAGGTTAGTTTTAAGTAAAATTTTTCCTTTTTTCACTCCAAAATAGCAAATTCAGGGCAAAAAATTGCCAAGTATGTGTCTTAACCCTGCCTAAAAGTCGTCATCCCCGCCCTTGACTTATGGTGAAAATGTGTTAATATATGAATAGTAACTTTTACTTTAAATTAGATTCAAATTTACATATACCAAAGGAGCAATATATGAAAAAAGTAGTTAAAATAACCGACATTGACTGTGCCCACTGCGCGGCCAATATTGAAAAAGAGGTTGGCAAAATTATCGGTGTTACTTACGTTAGCGTTAGCTTTTTAACACAGAAGATGATTTTGGAGATTGACGACTCCTTAAATTTTGACGAACTTTTGCCGCAGCTTAAAAAGGCTGTTAAAAAGATTGACCGCGACTACGACGTGGTTTGCTAATACCTTAATTTAGGAAGTAGAAAAATGCTTACAAAAAAACAAAAAAAATCGCTTACCCTTATTATAATATCGGTAGCGCTATATATTATATGTAGTTTAATAGACTTTGAGGCCTTTGGCGCCCACCATAAGCTTTTTGAACTTGCCGCCTTTTTTATCCCCTATGTTATCTGCGGTGCCTCCGTTTTGGCAAAGGCCTTTCAAAAGGTTATTTCGGGCAGAGTTTTTGACGAAAATTTTCTAATGGCTGTTGCCACCATAGGCGCCCTTTGTCTTGGCTTTTTTGAGGGCGGGCATTCTGGCGGCCACGCACACAGCGGTGCTTCCGAAGCGGCTATGGTTGTAATACTCTACCGTATTGGTACGCTTTTTGAAAGTATTGCCGCCGAACGCTCCAGAAAATCCATAAAAGAGCTTACTGCCATTATGCCAAACTTTGCAAATGTTGTTAGAAACGGCGAGGTATTAACGGTTGACCCCGAAGAAGTAACTTTGGGCGAAACCATTATTATTAAAGCGGGAGAAAGAGTGCCGCTTGACGGTGAGATTTTAAATGGGAGCAGCACACTTGATGCAAGTGCCCTTACAGGAGAAAGCGTTCCCCTTTCAGTAAAGGATGGCGACAAGGTAATAAGCGGCGCAGTGAACGGCAGCGGCGTACTGACTGTGAAAGTGCAAAGCGAATACCAAAACTCCACCGTTGGAAAGATATTAGACCTTATAGAAAACGCCTCAACTAAAAAAGCAAAAACCGAAAACTTTATAACAAGGTTTGCGGCCGTTTATACCCCTATAGTTGTGATTTCGGCAGTGCTTTTGGCTACCCTGCCTCCGCTTTTTGGTTTACTGAGTTTTGCCGAAGGTGTACACAGGGCTTTAAATTTTCTTGTAATTTCCTGTCCCTGCGCACTTGTAATTTCGGTGCCCCTTTCCTTTTTCGGTGGAATGGCGGCCGCCTCTAAACGTGGCATTTTAGTAAAAGGTGCCGCACATTTAGAAAACTACAGTAAAATTAAATACTGCCTTTTTGATAAAACGGGTACACTTACAAGCGGTAGTTTTAAGGTTACCGCCGTTCATCCCGAAAAGGTTACCGAGGCCGAGCTTCTTCGCATCGCTGCGGCGGCCGAATCCTTTAGTGACCACCCCATTTCGGTTTCACTTGTTTCGGCCTACGGTAAGGTGCCGGATATGGAGGTAACAGACGTAACCGAGCTTTCAGGTGAGGGTATTGGTGCTACCGTTAGCGGCAAAAAAGTACTTATAGGCAACGAAAAACTCATGGCCGAAAACAGCATAAAAATAACCGCCTGCGAGCAGTGTGAGCACCACACCCACGGTGGAAGCGTTATTCATATTGCTATAGAAAATGAATATGCCGGACATATTGTAATTTCCGACCAAATTAAAAAGGGCGCCAAAGAAACCATTTCCAAGCTAAACTCTAGCGGAATTAAAACCGTTATGCTTTCGGGCGATAATGAAAAAATTGCAAACGAAGTAGCAAAAGAAATTGGTATTGATACCGTATTTGCAGGACTGCTCCCCACCGACAAGGTGGCCCTAGCCGAAAAAATAATGGGTGAAAAAGGCGACAAAGAATTACTTGCCTTTGTTGGCGACGGCATAAACGATGCCCCCGTTTTAATGCGGTCGGACGTTGGAGTTTCAATGGGTGCCGTTGGTAGCGATGCCGCCATTGAGGCCGCCGATATTGTTATAATGGACGACTCGGTAGAAAAGCTAATAACCGCCAGAAAAATTGCAAAGCGAACAATGAAAATTGTAAAGGAAAATATTATTTCTGCTATAGGAATTAAAATTTTTGTGCTAATACTCGGTGCATTCACCGAAATACCAATGGCACTTGCAATTTTTGCAGATGTTGGCGTAACTATCCTAGCGACCCTTAACGCCTCCCGAGCAATGCTTGTTCCCAAATGTAAGTGTAAAAAGTAAAAAAGGAAAATCAAACAAAAAAACTGCAGTCTGAAATCAGACTGCAGTTTTTATTTTGCTATTCATTTTCCTTTAATTTTTTCCATATAGGCCTTATAGCCCTGCTCGGTTTTATTGTCGCCAAATCGGTAATATTTTTTATGTTTGATTTCATCGGGCAGGTACTGTTGCTCTACAAAGTGGTTTGGAAAATTATGAGGATACTTATAACGCTGGCCCGGTGTGGCATTATCCTCACCGTCAAAATGCTTGTTTTGTAAATGTCGGGGAATTGTTTTTGCCATTCCCGCTCTCACATCTGCAAGGGCCGCCATAATACCGTCGTGCGCGGTGGGTGATTTGGGACTTATTGAAACAAGCACAACCGCATCCGCCAAAGGAATGGCCGCTTCGGGAAGGCCTACCATAAGGGCTGAATCTACATAAGCTTTAACAATGGGCATTATACCAGGATAGGCAAGACCAACATCCTCAGCCGCCGTAATAAGAAGACGCCTGCAAGCCGAAGGTAAATCCCCCGCCTCTAAAAGCCGCGCCAAATAGTGAAGCGCCGCGTCGGGGTCGCTACCGCGCATGGATTTTTGGTAGGCAGAAATAACGTCATAGTGCTCATCGCCGTTTCGGTCGTACCTCATGGCGCTTTGGGAGGTAAGAGCCAGTGCCGACTCCTTAGTTACGGTAATTTCCGCTTCGCCACTATCGGCGGTAAGGAAGCAAAGCTCGGTAGCGTTTAGGGCCTTTCTAAGGTCGCCGCCGCTACCTCCTGCAATAACCTTTAAAACGCCCTCTTCGAGGATTAACTTTTTACCTTCTTCGGCGCCGAGTTTTTTAAAGGTGCGTTCCAAAAAAGCAATTATATCGGCTTCCTCAAGGGGCTTAAACTCAAAAACGGTGGAGCGGGAAAGTATAGCATTATAAATATAAAAATATGGATTTTCGGTGGTGGATGCTATTAGGGTTATATCCCCGTTTTCAATAAACTCCAAAAGGGTTTGCTGTTGCTTTTTATTGAAATACTGAATCTCATCCAAATAAAGGAGAATGCCGTTTTGGTTTTCAATATCGTTACGGCTTGCTATTATGGATTTTAAATCAGCCGTAGAGGCGGTTGTAGCATTAAGGTGGTAAAGGGTTTTACCGCTACTGTTTGCAATAATATTAGCAACCGTAGTTTTACCTACGCCGGAGGGACCGTAGAAAATAAGGTTGGGGATTTCGCCACTGTCAATAATTCTGCGCAGTACCTTACCCTTATCCAGCAAATGATGTTGCCCTACAACTTCTTCGACAGTTTTAGGTCTTATTCTGTCTGCCAGTGGTGAGCCCGCCATAGCTGTTCTCCTTTCCAAAAAATTTAAATTAAATTTCTCTTATTTATAAAGGGGGAATTTAGTGCAAAGTTCCTCTACACCCTTAATAATTGTTTCTTTATTACCCTCAAAATCGCGGATTGCCATAGTAATAAAGTCGGCAATTTTTATCATTTCCTCTTTGCCCATTCCACGTGTTGTAACGGCAGGAGTACCAATACGGATACCGCTTGTAACAAAGGGCTTTTCGGGGTCGTTGGGGATGGAGTTTTTATTTACTGTAATATAAACGTCATCCAAACGGTGCTCAAGCTCTTTACCTGTAATGCCTGTACCAACCAAATCCAAAAGCATAAGATGGTTATCTGTGCCGCCCGATACAAGATTAATGCCGTTTTCTACAAAGCGGTTTGCCATAGTGGCCGCATTTTCAACAATGCGTTTTTGATACTCTTTAAACTCGTCGGTAAGTGCCTCGCCAAAGCAAATAGCTTTTGCGGCAATAACGTGCTCTAAGGGGCCACCCTGAGTGCCGGGGAAAATTGCCTTATCAATAGCGGCGGCGTGTTCTGCCTTACAAAGAATAAGACCACCCCTGGGGCCGCGAAGGGTTTTGTGGGTTGTGGTGGTTACAACATCAGCATAGGGCACGGGGTTTTGGTGGAGCCCCGCCGCCACAAGGCCTGCAATGTGTGCCATATCTACCATAAAGAGTGCGCCGACTTCTTTTGCTATATCAGAAATAATATCGAAACGGATTTCTCTTGCATAGGCAGAAGCACCCGCAACGATAAGTTTAGGCTTGCACTCCCTTGCGATTTTACGCATTTCATCGTAATCAATAACGCCGTCATCATTAACGCCGTAAGGAACAAAGTTATAATTTTTACCCGAAAGGTTTACAGGTGAACCATGGGTTAAATGTCCGCCGTGGGCAAGATTCATACCCATAACGGTATCACCAAGGTTAATAAGTGCTGCGTATGCAGCAAGGTTTGCATTAGCGCCGGAGTGGGGCTGAACGTTAGCATGGTCTGCACCAAAAAGCTTTTTAGCACGTTCCCTTGCAATATCCTCCACAACGTCTACACAGTAGCAACCGCCGTAGTAGCGTTTTCCCGGATAACCCTCGGCATATTTATTTGTAAGCACGGAACCCATAGCCGCCATAACTGCGGGAGAAACAAAGTTTTCGGAAGCAATAAGCTCAATATTTCTTCTTTGTCTTGCAAGCTCGTCCCCCATTGCTTTAGAAACCTCGGGGTCAAACTCGCTTATAAAACCAATTGTGTCTATCATATTCTTGTACATTTTATGTCCTCCTATAGCTTGGCTATTTTAAATAAAACTTTAATTAAATTATACAAGATTTCAAGTTACAGTTCAATAGATTTTTTAATATTTAAACGATTTTTACCTAAAATATACTAAACTGCGTTTTTGAGGTTGTTTTTTTGAATAATATGTGATAATATTATTCTAATATACTGTTAGTTTCAGTGATTTTCATATGGAAAGGTAGATGATAATATGAAATATCAAGACGATGAGCTTTTTACCGTTACACCGCAAATGCTTGACCTTGCAAAGCGTTGTACTGACCTTGGCCCTATTTCAAACGACCTTTATATAGAACATCAGGTTTACAGGGGACTTCGTGACCAAAAAGGAAACGGCGTAAAAACAGGTCTTACCAGAATCAGTGACGTTAACGGTTTCAAGATGATTGATGGTGTTAAGACCCCTTGCGAGGGTGAGCTTTTGTACCGCGGTGTTGACGTTAAGGACCTTGTGCATGGCTTTGCTAAAGAGGACCGTTTCGGTTTTGAAGAAACTGCATATCTTCTTTTGTTTGGCAAACTTCCCACTAAGGAGCAACTGAGTGAGTTCACCGAGCTTTTGGTTGCCTACCGCAAACTTCCCAGCAGGTTCGTACGCGACGTTGTTTTAAAGGCCCCAAGTGCTGATATGATGAATTCACTTGCAAAGAGTGTTTTAACACTTTACAGCTATGACGAGCAGGTGGGCGACAATAGTATCCCCAATGTGCTAAGGCAGTGTCTGCAGATGATATCGCTCTTCCCTATACTTGCAGTTTACGGCTACCACGCATACAATCACTACGTTTTGGGCGGCAGTCTTATAATTCACCAGCCCGACCCCGACCTTAGTATTGCAGAAAATCTTTTACACCTTCTTCGTCCCGACGGAAAATACACCAAGGAAGAGGCAAAGCTTTTGGATATGGCCCTGGTACTCCACGCAGAGCACGGCGGCGGTAACAACTCCACCTTTACCACACGTGTTGTTACAAGTTCAGGTACCGACACCTATTCTACAATGGCGGCCGCTCTTTCAAGCTTAAAAGGTCCCCGCCACGGCGGTGCAAACATTAAGGTTGTTGAAATGTTCCGCGACCTTAAAAAGCAGGTTAAGGACTGGGATGATGAGGAAGAAATTTCTCGTTATCTTCGCAGTCTTCTTCACAAAGAGGCATTTGATAAATCAGGTCTTATCTACGGTATGGGCCACGCGGTTTATACCTTAAGCGACCCACGCGCAAAGCTTTTAAAATCCTTTGTTGGGCCCCTTTCAAAAGAAAAAGGTCGCGAAAAGGAGTTCAAACTTTACGAAACCGTTGAACGTCTTGCTCCCAAAGTTATTGCCGAAGAAAGGCATATTTACAAAGGAGTTAGCGCAAACGTTGACTTCTACAGCGGCTTTATTTATGATATGCTTGACCTCCCTGCAGAGCTTTACACACCCATCTTCGCCATTAGCCGTGTAGTTGGTTGGAGCGCGCACAGAATTGAGGAGATTATTTCTAACGGCAAAATTATTCGTCCCGCCTACGTTGGCGTTGGAAAAGCGCAGGAATATGCTCCAATAGACAAAAGATAAAATATAAAAAGGTCCTACCTAAAATTTTAGGTAGGACCTT
Organism: Acutalibacteraceae bacterium; assembly: GCA_045630265.1. Lineage (GTDB taxonomy): Bacteria > Bacillota > Clostridia > Oscillospirales > Acutalibacteraceae > UMGS1279. The sequence goes on along the minus strand of JAZQSV010000014.1, from coordinate 9,543 downwards.
TTGTTTTGTATTGTATTGTATTTTATTTTTATATTTTATTTTATGAAAAAGTTGGTCATTTCTTCGAGTGTGGGTAAAAGATTTTTACCGCAGGCGTAAAGAGACTCCACCTTAACCTCATAAACTGCACCGTTTAAAACTGCAGGAGTACTTGCAAGCGCTTCGGTTTTCATAAGTAGGTCGCCCATTCCCTTTGCACAGAAAATAACGTCGGGGCTTAAAGCGGCAACCTCGCTGTCCGACATTATATATCCCATTTTTTCTTGTGCTATATTGGTTATGCCAATTTCGGTTAAAAGTGAGCCAAAAATGCTATCTCCCGTTGCGACAAAGCCATTTTCAATATATAAAACCGCCTTTTTTGTTACTGCAGAGTTTTTGTTTTTCATTTCTAAAACTCTTGCATCAAACGCTTTGGAATACTCTTTTTCTTTTTTTGGCGCCTTCTTTTCTCCTTCAAAAAGGCCGAAGAATTCAGTCCTTAAGATTTTAAGTTCGGCTACACTGTTCGGATTTTCAACCTTTAAAACAGTAATTTTGTTTTGGGCAAATAAATTTTTAAGGGTTGTTTTAATTTCAAAAGATGTTATAATTAAATCGGGCTTTAGTGAAATTATGGTTTCTGTAAACAATTCAAAAGCCGTTCCAATATCAGTAGCGGTAAGTTCCGCGCTTTCTATTGCGGTTTTGGGTGCGCCCACTATTTTTTCTGCGTAGCCCAACTCCGAAATTATGGAGGCAGTGGTTTCATCTAAGCAGACAACCCTTTTCGGGCGAAAGCTTATTTCGGTTTCTCCCACCTTTATGGGGTACCCTGCAGGGGTACACGCCGATGCAAAACATATGCAAACTGCCAAAAGTATAGAAATTATAATTTTTTTCATACAAAATTTCCTTTTTTACCAATTTGTTTAATTTTACTTCATATATTCTGAAATTTCAAGTGGTATAATAAAGAAAAATCGCAAAAAGGAGGATGCAAATGCGAAACACCCTGCTTGTTAAAAAAGAGGCAAAAGAAAAACTTAAAAATAAATGGAGTGTTGGCATAGCCATTTCGGGACTTGTTTTAGGAATGTTTTTCGGCTTACTCTCCGTATCCTCCGTAATTGGTCCTTTATTTTTGCCCACCTTGGGTGAGTTTGGGGCAACATTTATATCCCTTATCCCTATTTTCTTATTGTGGCAGTTTTTATGTGTACCCCTTTTGTACGGAATCTTGCGTTTTGCCTGGTACACCGCCCTTGGAAGCGACATTCCCTTTTTCGAGGTTTTCTATTATTTGGAAAATGGGTATAACTACATTCGATCTATCTCTTTAGGTTTCAGAATTTTTATCAGAATAGTTTTAATAATTGCCGCTTGCTTTGCACCATCGCTCATAATTTCAGCAATTTGCACACCGAAGCTTTACGACCTGCTGGGCGTTTCAATGCCCTATTTTGTTTCTTCCCTTTGGGCACTTCAAAACGTTTTAGAGATTTTCGGCATAACCATTTCGGTTATTCTGCTTATGCGCTATTTTACGGCACCTATTTTACTTATAAATAACCAAAACCTATGCCCGCAAGAGGCCCTTAACCTTTCGGTTATTATTTCAAAATGCGCAAACGGGCACACCTTTGGTTTTCTTTTTTCATTTGTCGGCTGGGCAATACTAAGTGTATTTATATTACCACTTTTATACACAATCCCGCTTTTCTTGGTTTCTTATTCATTGCACTGCAAATATTTAATTGATAACTATAACCGCATTGTGGATTTTGAAAATTCAAAAATATACCCAAACTATGAGCCCCAAAGCTTTATGTAAAAACCAAAATATAAAAATAAATGGCAGATGATTCTTCATCTGCCATTTTTGTTTTTTATAAAGCTTTGGTGTTAATTTCCACTAATGCATCCTTAATAAAATCATCACCCGACTTTGCACCCAAATCTCCCTCTTTTCTGGAGCGTACAGAAAGTGTGCCGTCTGCAACCTCGCTATCACCCATAACAAGCATATATGGTACCCTTTGCATACGTGCCTCGCGGATTTTATAGCCGATTTTCTCGTTTCTGTCGTCGAGCTCAACCCTCATACCAACGGCTTCGAGCTTTGCCTTCACTTCATTTGCGTAGTCGGCATGGCGGTCAGCGATTGGGAGTAGCTTAACCTGAACGGGAGCAAGCCACATTGGGAATGCACCTGCATATTTTTCAATTAAAAGTGCTAAGGTTCTTTCGTAGCAACCAATAGAGGTACGATGAATAATATAAGGATTTTTCTTAGCGCCATCCTTATCTACATACTCCATACCAAACTTTTCGGCCAAAAGTTGGTCAATTTGAATGGTAATAAGGGTATCTTCCTTGCCATGAACGTTCTTAATTTGAATGTCAAGCTTAGGACCATAGAAAGCGGCTTCACCAATACCAACCTTATAGGGAATTTCAAGGTTGTTTAGGATTTTCTCCATCATATCCTGTGCTTCATCCCACTGCTCCTTGGTGCCGATATATTTCTCTCTATCATTTTCATCCCATTTAGAGAATCTATACGAAACGTCATCATAAAGACCTAGAGTTTTAAGCATATAAATTGCAAGCTCCAAACAGCCCTTAAACTCCTGCTCAAGCTGTTCAGGAGTGCACATAAGATGTCCTTCGGAAATTGTGAACTGGCGAACACGGATAAGACCGTGCATTTCTCCCGATGCCTCATTTCTGAATAGAGTTGAAGTTTCATTGTATCTAAGAGGCAGGTCGCGGTAGGAACGGCTACGGTTTAGGTATGCCTGATACTGGAATGGGCAGGTCATAGGACGGAGTGCAAAAACCTCGTCATCCTTTTCCTCGTCGCCAAGCACAAACATACCGTCCTTATAATGGTCCCAGTGGCCCGAAACCTTATAAAGGTCAGACTTTGCCATAAAGGGAGTTTTTGTAAGAAGCCAACCGCGGCGTTGCTCCTCATCCTCCACAAAGCGCTGCAAAAGTTGAATAATTCTGGCGCCTTTAGGAAGCATAATGGGAAGACCCTGACCGATAAGGTCGGAGGTTGTAAAGAGTTCTAATTCTCTACCTAGTTTATTATGGTCACGCTTTTTTGCCTCTTCCAAAGCCACAAGGTGCTCCTCCAAAGCAGATGCCTTGGGGAATGCAGTACCATATACACGCTGAAGCATTTTCTTGGTAGAATCGCCGCGCCAGTAAGCACCGGTAGCAGAGGTGAGCTTAAATGCCTTAACGGGAGCAGTAGACATAAGGTGCGCACCTGCGCAAAGGTCGGTAAAATCACCTTGGGAATAAAAGCTAATCTCCTCACCCTCCGGCAATTCTTCTATAAGTTCAACCTTATAGGGCTCATCCTTTTCGGCAAAGAATTTAATAGCATCCTCGCGGCTCATGGTAAAGCGCTCGAGCGCTATATCCTCTTTGACAATTTTTTTCATTTCCTCCTCAATTTTAACTAAAATCTCGGGGGTGAAAACTGTTTCGGTATCGAAATCATAATAAAAGCCGTTATCAATAGCGGGGCCGATAGCAAGCTTAGTATTAGGATAAAGGCGCTTTACTGCCTGCGCCAAAATATGAGAACAGGTGTGGCGGAAGACCCATTTTCCATACTCATCCTCAAAGGTGAGCAGAGAAAGCTCGCAGTCGCCACTCAGCGGGGTACGAAGGTCGCAGTTTTCACCGTTTACCTTTGCAGCGCAAACCGACTTTGCAAGTCCCGCGCCAATTTCCTTTGCAATTTCAAAGGGAGTAATTCCACCCTCGAACTCCTTTACCGTTCCGCCTTTTAGTGTTACTTTAATCATTTAAAAATCCTCCTTTTTTGTACTAGAGGCAAAAACAAAAAATGTCTTCACCCCGACATGGGATGAAGACATAAATTCTCCACGGTTCCACCCAAATTGCACAAAAGTGCCACTTGTACGGTCTATAACGCAACCACGCGGCCTTACTTATTTCGCAAAGCACTCAGGAGTGGTCTTCGCTAAAAACCCCGTAACCCGAATTTCAGCAACCATCGGGCTCTCTGCTACAAGATAAAAAGCTACTTTCTCCCTCAACGCATTAACATATTATAATTATAATAACCCATAAACTCTGCCTTGTCAAGACAAAAGGCAGAGTTTTATAGACCGTTACCTATAACAGCAAACAATTTTTAGGATTTATTTACCAATATACTTTTTAAATTCCAAATATGCCTCTTCGCCGTCAAAATTATCCTCGGGCTCGTAGGTTTTAATGGGGAAGCTATCTGCAATAACACCTCTGGCATCGGCCAAATCCTTAAAAATGCCAAAATGCATCATTTGCACTGCAACGTTACCTGTAACGGTGGCCTCAACGGGGCCTGCCTTTACGGTTTTGCGGCAGAAATTTGCAGTCATTGTGCAGAGAAGCTGGTCCTTAATACCGCCGCCAATCATATGTATTGCGGTAATTTCCTTGTTTGAAATTTTTTCAAGGGCCTCAACGGTATTTCTGTACTTAAATGCAAGACTTTGATAGATACAGCGAAGAATTTCGCCCATACTCTGCGGCACGTACTGACCTGTTCTCTTGCAAAATTCCTGCACCCTCTTTGGCATATTACCGGGGGCAACAAAATCCTTAGCGTCGGGGTCAACAAAGCACTTGTATGCTTCTGCCTCTTTAGCGGCACGCTCCATCTCATCAAAGGAAACGTCAAGGCCCTGTCTTTTCCACTCATTACGGGACTGTTGAATAAGCCAAAGACCCATAATGTTTTTAAGATAGCGGATTTTTCCGTCTGAAGCACCCTCGTTAGTAAAGCCGGCCGCCAAAGACTCCTCACTTAAAATGGGCTCATCATTAACTGTGCCAAAAAGTGACCAAGTGCCACAACTAATATAAGCATAATCCTTTTCCTTTGTGGGGACAGAGGCAACTGCCGAAGCGGTATCGTGTGTGGCAACTGCAATAACCGGCACCTTGGGGCAGTGAAGCTCCTCACAAATTTCATCCAAAAGTTCACCGTAAACCTCACCCGGCCAAATCATAGGAGCAAACACATTTTCATCAATACCTAAAACAGCAAGCACCTTCTTGTTCCAGGTTTTAGTAACAGGGTCTAGCATACCTGAAGTAGATGCCTCAGTATATTCTGTTCTTTTAACGCCGGTTAAAAAATATGCAAAAAGGTCAGGAACAAACAAAATTGTTTTTGTATTTTCAAGTAGCCAGGGCTGTTTTTCCTTTAAGGCCTTTAGCTGATAAACTGAGTTTAAATCAAGCTGTTGTGTGCCTGTTAAGGAATAAAGCTCCTTAGAGGGCATATCCTTATAAAATGCCTCCTGCATACCTTCAGTCCTTGCATCTCTGTAATGTGTAGGGCTTGCAAGAAGCTGTCCATCTTCACCGATAAGACCAAAGTCAACACCCCAGGTATCAATACCAATAGAGTCGAAACCGCCTGCAATGGTGGCCTTTAAAATGCCCTGCTTAATTTCATGAAAAAGGCGAAGAGCATCCCAGTAAAGGTGGCCGTTTACCGAAACGGGGTCATTGGAAAAACGGTGAATTTCCTCAATAACGAGCTTTCCGTCTTCGATTTTTGAAAGCATAGCGCGACCGCTTGATGCGCCAAAATCGAATGCCAAAATTCTTTTGTTTGTCATAATTTTTCCTCCAAAATTTATTTGAATATTTTAATTTTTTCGGCACATTATAACTATGAGCCAAGAGCGGATAGATAAAAGTATTGAATCCTTTGTTTTATCCTTGCTCGGCTACACCCAAATTTTGCTTGAGTGAATTTCACCCAATGCACCGAAAAAGGAGTTCATAGTATGTTGGATAAAATTTGTCTGGCACTTGCCATTGTTGGCGGACTTAACTGGGGCAGCATAGGTCTTTTCAGATTTGATATTGTTGCCTGGCTATTCGGCGGTCAAGCATCGCTTATAAGCCGTATTATCTACACAGTTATTGCCCTTGCCTCTGTTTGGTGCATTTCGCTTTTGTTCAGAGATGAAGATGAGCGAAGACACGCAAGAACACACGGCTAATGCCTAAAAAATTCCAAAGACTGTTGCGGCAACTTAACCTAAAAGGTTTTTTGCCGCTCCACCCCAAGGGTACATAAAAACAAATTTTCCTTAAAATTTATAAGACAAAACTAACCCACTTTTTGCCTTTCGGTTTCTACCAAAATTTTATTTTTATCAAAATAAAGGGTTATATTTCCATCTAAATCGGTGCGGTAATATTTTATTCCCGCATTTTCCAGTCTTCCCACAGTTTTGTCGGAGGGATGGTTATAAAAGTTATTATAACCCGCGCTTGCTACCGCAATACTTGGATTTATTTTACTTATAAATTCACTGGTGGTTGATGTATTAGATCCGTGATGACCCAGCTTTAAAACGTCTGCGGTAAGGTTTGGAAATTTTTCTATTATTTCCTTTTCTACTTCGCCTTCTGCATCACCTGTAAAAAGAAGTTTTGCATCTCCAACCCTTACAAGTATTATAAGTGAACGGTTATTTTCACTTTTTTGGTCTTCTCCCTCATAGAATATTTCCAAGCTTGCCTCACCAAGTTCATACTTCATAGGAAGGTTTGGTTCCGAAACCTTTACTTTATATTGCTCGGTCGTTTTGAAAAATTCGTCGCAAAGTTCTTTGTCCATATCGTCTGCGCCGATGTTACTTACTACCATATTTTTAACATTTATAAACCTTGGCAGGTTCAAAAATCCGCCAAAATGGTCCTTGTGCAGATGGGTTACAACCGCTAAATCTACATCCTCTACTCCGAGCTTTTTAAGACCCTTGTAAACCCTTTTTGAGTCATCCTCGGGGCCGAAATCTATAACCGCACAGTTATCTTTAACCTTAATAATGGTGCAGTCGCCCTGCCCAACGTTTAAAAACTGAACTAGGGTAGATTCATTATCAATAGCGCCAGAAGAAAAGGTTTTAAGCAAAAAGTCCGACAGTGAAAAGTGTATAACGCCGAAATTAAAAGCTACCTCTAAAAATATAATAACACAAAGCAAAACCGCTACCAAAAGAATTAGAACGCGTTTTTTATCTACATTTTCCTTTTGCTTTTCCACGGGACTTTCCCTTTCTTAAACTTCTGATAGGGTGGCGCTTTTTGGCCGCCTTGTCGCTTTCCTTTTTTACAACGTAGCCCTTTGGCGGTTTAATAAGGCAGTTTTCACCAAAACCGATTAAATCTGTCCTACCCGCTTTTTTTAGCGCTTTTACAATAATTGGAGCATTTTCATCCTTAAAATACTGGAGCAGTGCGCGTTGCATTTGCTTATCCTCGTGCGCTTTTGCAACGTAAACCGATTTCATACTGTACGGGTCAAGCCCCGTATAGAACATACAGGTTGAAATTGTACCGGGAGTAGGATAAAAATCCTGCACTTGCCTTGGGTGAATTCTTTGTTTTTTAAGGAAAAGAGCAAGTTCAATAGCATCATTTAAGGTGCTACCGGGATGGCTTGACATTAGGTAAGGTACTAAATACTGTTCCTTGCCAATCCCTTTAGTAATTTCATAAAACCTTTTTTGGAACTTCAAGTACTCTTCAATATGTGGCTTGCCCATTTTGTCAAGCACAGCGGCAGAGCAATGCTCGGGAGCCACCTTTAGCTGACCGCTTACGTGGTTTTTAACAAGCTCTTTGAAAAAGCTTTCATTTTTATCGGCAATAAGATAATCGTACCTTATGCCTGAACGAACGAAAATACTTTTAATTTTAGGTATTTTCGCCATTTCCTTTAATATTTCAAGGTATTCGGTATGGTCCACCTTTAGTGCGGGGCAACGTGTGGGTGCCAAACATTTTTTGCTTTTGCACAGTCCCTTTTTAAGTTGTCCATCACAAGACGGAGCTCTAAAGTTTGCGGTTGGACCGCCAACGTCGTGAATATATCCTTTAAAGTTTTTCTTTTGTGTAAGAAGTTTTGCTTCCTTTAAAACCGACTCCTTACTGCGGACAGTAATTTGTCTGCCCTGATGGTAGGCAATAGAACAAAAATTACAAGCACCAAAGCAACCGCGATTATGGGTAATTGAAAACTCCACCTCTTTAATTGCTGGTACGCCGCCAAGCGCTTCGTACGATGGGTGATAAGTCCGTTCAAAGGGCAGGTCGTAAACCTCGTCCATTTCCTTTGTTGTAAGGGGTGGCATTGGCGGATTTTGAACAACGTACTCGCCGCTTGTCTGCATTTGTACAAGGCGTTTTCCCCTTACTGCATCGTGCTCGTCATACTCCACCCTGCAAGCGTTTGCATACGCTTCTTTATCGCTTGCCACCTTTTCGAAGGAAGGAAGCATTATCCCCTCTATTCCGCTTGGATTATTTGTTCTATAGCAAGTGCCCAAAACACCTGTAATCTCCGCCACGGGTGTTCCATTTTTAAGGGCGTCGGCAATTTCTAAAATTGATTTTTCGCCCATACCATAGGACAAAATATCGGCTTCGCTTTCTGTAAGCACAGACTGCATAACCTTATCATCCCAATAATCGTAATGTGCAAAGCGCCTGAGAGATGCCTCGATACCGCCTATAACAATAGGCACGTCGGGGTACTTTTCTCTTATAAGGCGGGAATACACCGTAACGGCACGGTCGGGACGAAGTCCGGCTTTATTACCCGGAGAATATGCGTCATCGCTGCGCTTTCTTTTAGCGGCAGTATAGTGCGCAACCATTGAATCTATATTACCCGCATTTACAAGAAATGCGTATCTGGGTCTGCCAAAAACTGCAATACCCTCGGGTGTATTAAATTTCGGTTGGGGAATAATGCAAACGGAGTAGCCACGGCTTTCCAAAAGGCGCGACAAAATTGCCGTGCCAAAGGACGGGTGATCTACATAGGCATCACCGCTGACGAATACAAAGTCGGGTTGACTTATACCGCGGTCTTCTGCCTCCTTTTTTGTTATGGGCAAAAAACTCATTTCACTTATTCTCCAAGGAATTAAATATGTTCTTTAAAATTTTAAATTTCTTCGGGCACACCGCCATCTGCGGGAGCAAGGGCCTGCCTTTCAAGCCATTCTGCCTGGCTTATGAGCACCTGCCTTGGCTTAGAACCCTCATAGGGCCCTACAACACCAAGTGCCTCCATCTCATCCACAATTCGTGCCGCTCTTGCGTAGCCCAGCTTTAAACGCCTTTGAAGCAGTGAGGTAGATGCCTGACCCGCTTCAATAACACATTCTATTGCCTTATCAATCATCGGGTCATTTTCCGAAGCAGCATCACTATCATTCTTATGGCCCTTATCCTTACCCGCTACTGCAAGATTTTCTATGGTATCACTAATTTCTTTATCATAGTCGGCAGTTTTTCCGTTTTTAACAAAATTAACTACTCTTTCAACCTCGGCATCACTTACAAAGCAGCCCTGAATACGGGTGGGCTTATTGGAACCAACCGGGCAAAAGAGCATATCACCCTTACCAAGCAGCTATTCGGCGCCGCCCATATGCAAAATGGTTCTGCTATCTATTTGTGAAGAAACCGCAAAAGCAATTCTTGTAGGAACGTTTG
>JAZQSV010000013.1:0-19176 GCA_045630265.1 Acutalibacteraceae bacterium | reverse complement strand
AAATAAATATAACTGTCCACTTGTATTGGTTGGTGACTTTAACACCGACTACAACTCCAAAGCGATAGCCCACCTTTTTGATATGGGCTTTAGACACGCCCATGATATTGCAACTGATTTTGTTGACGAAACGGTTGGATACCACAGTTGTTTTACCACAGGTTACGAAAACTTTTATAGCACCGACCCGTTTGAAAAATCAATTGACCACATTTTACTTTTGGGTGAAAAAGAAGGCTCTGTTAAAAACTTTGTTCGTTATTCGCCCGACTACTACTTTACCATCTCGGACCATTCACCCACATACATAGATTTTGAACTTTAAAAAGCATAATAAGAGCTCCCAAAACCGAACAGTTTTGGGAGCTCTTATTTTACATTTTTTCTAAGCTATCTGCCATTTTCTCCAGCCAGTCGCCCTCAAAAAGTTCGATAACACCATTGTCGCAATTTTTAGCAAGACTTGGGTCAATGGGAAGCTCTGCAATATTCACTATACCATGGCGTTCAGCAATATCCTTAATATTTCCGTCGCCGAAAATCCTATGCTTTTTACCGCAGTCGGAACACTCAAAATATGACATATTCTGAACAATTCCCAAAACGGGAATTTCCATAAGGTTAGCCATTTTTACTGCCTTGTCAACAATCATTTCAACAAGCTCTTGCGGAGAGGTTACAACAATAATTCCATCAATAGGAAGCGACTGAAATACAGTAAGCGGAACGTCGCCCGTTCCGGGAGGCATATCAACAAACATATAGTCAACGTCGCCCCAAATAACGTCTGTCCAAAACTGCTTAACAGCACCTGCAATAACGGGACCGCGCCAAACAACAGGGTCACTATCATTTTCAAGCAATAAATTTATAGACATAAGAGAAATATCGGTCTTTGTTTTTGCGGGGAAAATGCCAAGCTCATTACCCGCGGCCTTTTCCTTTATGCCAAAGGCCTTAGGAATAGACGGGCCTGTAATATCGGCATCCAAAACGGCTGTTTTATGTCCCCTTCTATTCATTGTAACTGCCATAAGGGAGGTAACCATAGATTTACCTACGCCGCCCTTACCGCTCACAACACCTATAACCTTTTTTATATGGCTAAGCTCGTGGGGTTTTTCGATTAAGCTTTGCGGCTCGTTTCTGCTTGAACAATTAGCAGAACAGGTGCTGCAGTCATGTGTACAATTTTCGCTCATAATTATTTTCCTTTCCTAGTGATTAGTCCTTTTATCATACCGATAATATATTTAAACTCTTCGGTTTTGTAAAACAAAATTACATATACCAAAATCGGTAAAATCACACAGATAATACCCTTTAATAGAATTTCCAAAATAATGGCCTCTACCCTTACCAAACAGTTTGCCGCAAAATATGTTCCCGCAGTTACTACTGCAGTTATAACGGCATACAAAAGGTATTTTAAGTAGTATTCCCCTACGCCCCTTTGAAATATAGATTTGTATATAATTTTAGGTTGTGTCCAAAGAGGAACTATTAAAATAGAAAGCAGATTTGCGGCAATAAGACCATTGACGCTTTTCGTTATATGCACCAAAACTACCGATGCGACTATATTAAAAACCGCCTCAAAAATTGCAAAGTATCTATCGGGTCTGAAAAGACCTGCGCTATCCTTTGTCATAAGTACTACTCTACGAATACCGAAAGCATAGAAATAACAAACCAGCAAAACAACCGTGCCTAAATCAAAAAGATTTTCGGTTTTATTTCCTATCCAAAGCTTCATAAAGGGCTGAATAAGCACAAATGTGGCAGTGGTGCAAAATGAAATAATTAAGAAGTTAAAAAAGTATAAAACCTTAAACTTTTTATATACCGCCTCTTTGGTTTCCACCGTCATAACGTTACCAAAGCTGGCCGTAATGCCGTAAAACACTTGAGCAATTAACATTAAAAGTGTATTAGTAACCAAAACGTAGTTGCCGTAAACACCCGCCATAGTGGTACTAATCATAGCAGAAAGTATTGCCGAGCCCGAGGCGGTTACGCTTACAGCACCAATTTTGTGGCAAAGCATTGCTCCCATATTTTTCATAAGGTCGCTCCGCTCTTCGCCTCCAATTATATCCTTAGCTTTATCACCCGCTATTTCGGGATACATTTTTTTAAACTTTCTACCTATAAGTGATGCGCCGATTAGTCGGCAAACAATTTTAACCACCGCATAGACAATAAAGCTTTTTGTTATATATAAAAGTGTTATTTGAAGTATAGCCGTAATTATAGAAACAAAAGCATCGTTACGGTTTACAAGATAGTTGTTTTGGTCGGCCACTATAAGGGCTTTTCGGTTAGCAAAAAGGTAAGAAGCCACCGTATCTCCCGCATATAACACAAACAAAAAGCCGAGATACAAGGGGCTTTTGTCGGTATCGTGCACAAAGAAGGGAACTATAACGGAAAGCACTAAAGCGCCACCCATAAATATAAGGGCAATTATTTTATAGGCACGTTTATAGAAATTAAGCACCCTTTTTATTGCCGCATTATCCTTTTCCTCAATGGGTCTATAAAGCTTATATATAAGGCCTGTGCTAAGGCCCAGCTCGGCAAGGGAGAGCACCTGTAAAAAATTCTTAAAGGTGGTATCTACACCCGCCATACTTAGCCCTAAACTATCAACAAAAACCGAACGGGTTATAAAATTGCTGACCATTAAAACCAAGTACCCTATAAGCCCAAAAAGAGAATTTACTAAAACCTTTTTACTTCTCATTTTTTAAAGCTGCTTTCCTACTTAAAATTTTTTCTAAAAACAAATCAAGCTTAGATAAAAGCTTTGTACCTAAAGTATTGTTTTCTCCACCCAGGAAGATATTTAAATAACCCATAAATAGCCAGAATAAGAACATTGAAATCCTGGGTAAAAACAAAATGGTTACCTCTGCCATACCGTTTACTATAAACATTATTATTATAGCAAAAAGTGCCGCAGACAATGAATAAAACCTATCGTTTTCCTTAAACAGTCGTATAAGTGATTTAAACATAAACCACAAAACGGTAAGGAAAAATCCTAAAACAAAAATCGAGCCTGCTATTCCAACGCTTACAAGCGACTGAACAACAATATTATGGAAATGCCTAAGTCCTATATCCACAACCTTATATTCCCTATGCGACTGTGGTCCATAGCCAAAAATAGGTTTATTCTTAAACTCACTAAGGCCAAATTTCCAAATAATTGTTCGGCCGGTTAAAAAACCGTATTTTTCGGGAATATCCCTATCCATTTCAATAGACTCTAGTTCGTCCGCGTCCATATCCCCCGAATCACTGCCGAAAACGCTTTGGTAGAGGCCAGGAACAAAAGAAAGCACGGGCCTTACGGCATAAACGCCACCAACGAAAACCACCGCGGCAAGAATACCGCAAATGGCACTGGCCAGCGCCGTACCAAAGCCGACTTTATTTTTATCCTTTAATTTTCTAAGAGCTTTAGCAAAGACAAAAACCACCAAAAAGGCAGAAAAAGAAATAAATGCACCTTTAGCATTTTCAAGTGCCGCGCAGATAAAGTTAACCACTGCGGTGTAAATTAAAAATGCTTTATAAATACCTTTAGCTTTAATACCTCTAGTCTTTGTAACAACCGCCTGAATTACTATCATAGCAAGCGCTATAGATGTTATCATATACCCCGTATTGGAATAAAGGCCAAAAAGGCGGTGCTTATAGGGATTCCAACCTATATCGTAAATCAAATCCCCATACTCTACCGCTTTATAATATCCCACCACAAACATACCAATGGAAATTGTAGACAGAACTGCGGTAACACCTATGAAAATATTATTTAAAACTGAAAGCTCTTTAAGTGCCTTTTCCTTATCCCCGCTACTGTTGGGATACAAAAGAAGTAGGGCGATAACCGAATAAGCCCAGCTTGAAACATTTAGATTGAAAACCGTTTTAAAATTAAGCAGTACAGAAACCAAAAAAATCACCAAAAAGGGTATGAGCCATATCATACCCCTTGCCTTAAGGAAATTTCTTCTTTTAAAAAGGTCGTAAAGACAAATTACTGCGCCCCAACCCATCATAATAAAAAGTAGCTTATAGTCGAAGGTAATACAGGGCACCAAAATTGTTGGAACAAGGAAAAAGATTAAAAGCACCTTGTAATAAAACACGTTAAAAAGTGCATTTTTAAGGGTTAAAAATACCTTCAAAATCATCCATCCTTTAGTGGTCAGTTTTCATATGGACCAAATTCAAGTTTTAAAACGTTATGTCTGTTATAGCGCTTGTCCTCGGGGGGCAAGGCCATATAGTCGCCATAAAAATATTCAAGATACTTTATATACTTTTTAGGTGCAGAAAAGGAGGTGTCCTCAAAGGAAAGCTCAGTAACGTCTGTAAACCACTCTCGCTCGACCGATTCTTTGAAATATCCATAAGCACCGCCGAAAAGACAAATACGTTTTGTACTTTCGCCATTATACCTTTTCATTTCCTTTAAAAGTGCATTTTGCAAACCCTTTTTGGAGGTAAAAATGCCAAGCGCCTTTAAGCTAAAATAAACAAGCGCCTTTATAAACTGCCCCTTTTCGGCAATTAAATAATTTTGCTTTGCAAGTAAAAGTCGCTTTAAAAAGTAAAGCTTTTTATTTTGCTTTGACTGTTTTTTAGGGTCGTCGGGCACGTTATCAAAGGGAAAAATATCTACGTATATTCCCTTATGAGCAGTGTTTTTAGACGTGCTTCTTTCGGTGAAAATAGTGCCCTCCAGCATAAGCTTTGCAAAGGGCAGACCAAAACTTTCGTCAGTTTCAAAGCTTTGCAGAAAAAATTTATCCGAAAGTTCAGTCTTTGCGACCTCTATAAACCTTTCATAGTCGGAGCGAAGCATAGCAATATCCATATCATCATCCCAAGGTATAAAACCACCGTGCCGAATGGCGCCAAGAAGTGTCCCCGCCACAATAAAGTAGCGAATACCGTGCTTTTCGCAAATTCTTTTAATCTCCCCCGCCAAAATTAAATGGCAAGAATGGAGTCTTTGCATTTGTTCTTTAACTGACAATAGTTTCACCTAGTTTCGAGCTAGTATTTCTTTATAAAGGTCGTAATATTTACTGTACTGCACATTCTTCTCAAAATCATTTGCACGCCGAGTGCAGTTTTCGGGTTCTAAATTCATATTTTGCACCGCTTTCCATATAGCGGCTACGTCCCCTGCATTTACAATAACACCGCTCTTTTCGTCCACAATTTCAGGAACGGCAGTTTTGTTATAAACAATGGCAGGAGTGCCTGTAGCAAAGGCCTCAACCGTTGTAAGGCCCATAGTTTCCTCAACGCTTGTGTTTATATAAACATCCGAAGCCGAATATATTTCGGCAAGCTCTTTTACGCTTTCGGTACGTTCTATTCCTATTATGTTTTGAGGGAGAATTTTTATTTGCTCACTGCTAAGTCCTACCAAAACAATAATATAATCGTTTGAAATGAGTTTACTAAGCTTTAAAAAGTCGTCAAGACCTTTTCGTTTTTCCCAAATGTTGGCAACGCCCAAAAGCAGCTTTTTATCTTCAATATTATAGCGCTTTTTAAAATCGCCGTCGGTGGGTTTAAAAATTTCTAAATCAATGCCGTTATAAATGGTTCTTATATCATAATCGGACAAAAAGGATTGCTTTGCGGTAGCTTGAAGCCAATAAGATGGTGTTACAAGCACCGCGTTTTTAAGACCTTTAAAGGCCTCTTTCTTCTCCAAGTAGTTTTTCTTTGAGTTATCTAAAACTAAACTTTTGGGGTAACCGCCCTTTTGTGGACAACTATAGCAACCGCTTTGCCACTTATCGCACCCCGCAAAGGAAAAATATGCGCAGTGTCCCGTAAAGGCCCAACAGTCGTGCAGGGTCCAAACAACGGGCTTTTGGTATTCCTTTAAAAACCTAAACAAAAGCTTTATATTAAGGTAGTAACCGTGGATATTATGAAGATGAATTATATCAGGACCGTACTCCCTTATTTTCCTTATAAGCTGTTTGGTGGCGACATTGGACATAAAGCCCTGTCGGTCATTTATACGGGAAAGAACGCCGTGAAGCTTAACCCCAAAATCACTACCAATTTTATAGGAGTTAATACCACATGGAGCCGTATCTCTACCATAAGCGATTAAACATTCATCCCCTTTACTTAAAAGATGGTTATAAATATCAACCGCTATTCTACCGGTACTACCCTTTCCGCAAACAGAATTCAACTGAAAAACTCTCATATAAAATTCCTTTATTTTTTTGATACCATATTTTTAAATATTTCGTTTATCTTTTTACTGAATATTTCTTCGGTATAGTTTTCTAGGAAGTATTTTCTTCCGCCCTCGGCGGCACCGGGCATCTTGCCCTTGTTTTCTACAAACTTTCTCATAGCCGCACCCAAAGCCACGTGGTCATCGGGCTTTACGCAAACACCACAACCCGCTTCTGAAATAATTTCAGAAGCATAGTCAATGGATGCAAATATAGGTCTATTGCCCGACATATATTCCTGAAGCTTTGCAGGAACTGTTTGGCTTATAAATCCCTGCGGCTTTAGGGTTAGCAAGAATGCGTCGGCCTTTTCGTACTCTCTCCACAGCTTTTCCTTTTCCACCCAACCATGAAAATGAATTTTATCGGTAACACCCAGCTCATTTGAAAGAGAGATACAATTTTCTAAATTACTACCCTCGCCATAAATCTCAACCGAGAAGTTATCCAAATCCTTAATTTCATTCACTGCACGTACAATACACTCAACATTTTGCACACTGCCAATATTCCCGCCAAAGGCAAAAACAACCGGCTCATCATCCGAAAACCTTATTTTCTTTATAAGGTTTATATCGTTTGAATGTTGGGGCAGATAAACAAATTTATCCATTGGCACCCTATTCACCCAGTGATTATACTCTATAAAGGGTTTTGAGGTAACGGCCAAAACATCGGCCGAATTGTACATATTTATACTGTACTTGTGAACAAGTTTAAAAATGGGAGAATTCTCTCCAACGTTCCAGGCCTTAAGGCACTCTGGCCATAAATCAAGGCAGTATAGGAAAAAGGGTATCTTTTGCTTTTTTGAAAGAGCCCTCGCGGCATTTGCCATAAGCACAGGAGAGGTTTGGTAGCACATAGAAATATCAAACTTCTCTTTCATTAGGCGGGCCTTAATCGTAGAGGAAATAAGGAAAGATATATAATTTAGGGTACGGAAAATAACGCCGCTTCGCCTAGAAAAAGAAAAACTTCTGATAATCTTAACACCCTTATAGTTTCCCTTTCTATTTTTAAACCACCTATACTCCCTAGGGGCAACGCCATCCTTATAGTCGGGTATAGAGGTTAGCACCGTAACGTCGTGCCCCTGAGCCACCAAGGTTGCGGCAACATCGTTAACCCTGAATTCATCGGGATAAAAATGTTGAGAAACAAGCAGTATTTTCATTATTTCACTCCCTTACACTAAAAATTCTATATAGACATAATACTTCATTTTATATTTAATTATATCTTATAATATAATAACATATTACTAAGGATTTTGCAAGATTCTAAATTCCTTTTTAAAACCAGTAAAATCTGCCCCAACGGAAAAAGTATTCGCCAAAAATCAAAACCCTAAAAAAATGTGAATATTTTTGGAAATTGTGATAAAAAAAGCGGTTAAGCCGTAAGACTTAACCGCTAAACATAACCTATTTTGTACCCGAAATTTGTTTTAAAGAAGCACGTGTTTTACGAACCTCTGCAAGGTTTGCGGTAAGACCGTCGTCTGCCCTTTTCATAAGGTCGTCAACAAAGTCCTGTGCTGCCTTTCTCATCTCGCGGCTCTTGGTTTGAGCGGCTGAAATAATTTCGCCTGCTTTTTCTTGAGCAAGGCGGGTAATTTCTTCCTGAGCTATCATTGCCTTTGCTCTTTCCTCGGCACCTCTTATAATGGTGTCGGCCTCTTTCTTAGCGTTGGTAATAATCTCAGTACGGTCTGCTACAATGCCCCTTGCCTGCTTAATTTCGCTGGGCATATTGAGACGAAGGTCATCAATCATTGCGCGGATTTTTTCAACGTCAATAACTGTCTTCTTGCCAGGGAGCTTCATACCTGTTTCAAGGACTTCGTCTAATTGTTCTAACATTTCTTCCATATTCATATTATTTTACTTCCTTTCCTTTAATCTGGATATTATTTTTTCGCTAATGATTTTCGGAACAAAATCCGATATATCGCCACCCATACTACCGATTTGTTTTACCATACTGGAGCTTAAATACATATTCTCCGCTTTTGTAGTAAGGAAAACCGTTTCGGTAGACGGATTAAGCTTCTTGTTAGTAAGCGCCATTTGAAATTCATACTCGAAATCGGACATAGCCCTTAGTCCCTTAACTATTGCGCCTGCGCCGATTTTTTCGGTATATTCTGCTAAAAGTCCATCGTACATATCCACCTCTACGTTAGGGATATCTGCGGTTGCAATTTTTAGCATTTCAACCCTTTCTTCTGCCGAAAAGGAGGGCGTTTTGGCGGTGTTTTGCATTACAACTACCACCACTTTTGAAAACATATTTGCGGCCCTACTTATAATATCAATATGACCGACCGTTACGGGGTCAAAGCTACCGGGGCACACCGCAATAATATTATTCATCATCCTCCCCCTTTCTTTCATATACAGAAACAAGGATTTTACCATATCGGTAAGATTTTTTCATTACAAAGTCATCCACCGTATCGGGGAGTTTTACCTCCATAGGATGCTCGCACAAAATCTTGCCGTATTTACTAACGTTTTTTTGAACAAGCTTTAAAGCTTTTAGTAGAAAATCCGAAGCATATGGCGGGTCAAGAAAAACAAAATCAAACTCGTCTGTAAGACCCATAAGAACCGCCGCATAGTCACCTCTTATGACCTTGGCTGAGCCCAAAAACCCTGTATTTTCTAGGTTTTTTGTAATATTTTTAACCGAAATTGGGTTAGAATCTACAAACAAGGCGTACTCTGCGCCTCGGCTTAGTGCTTCAATGCCCAGCTGACCTGAGCCGCCGAAAAGGTCTAAAACCCTTCTGCCCTCAATATCAAACTGTATGGCGCTGAATATTCCCTCTTTTACCCTTTCGGGAGTGGGTCTAACATCCAACCCTTCGGCTGTGATAAGGGATTTACCCTTAGCTAAACCTGTAATAACACGCATTATTTACTCCTAAGAAATTTTGGCTTTACTTACCAAAAATTCGCATACCTTTTCCTGCAACAGCTTTTCATATACCCAAAGACGGTCCTCATCACTAATCTCGGTGCCGCCAAAATTTACATCAACAAAGCTTTGCACCTCTTCATCCGAAACTGCGATACCTTCTTTTCTTGAAATGCTATAGAAAACCATTCTTTGAAGAACAAAGGATTTAGCGTAGTCTACAAGATAACCCCTATAAATTTCCTCAGTAAGACCATTGGAGGCAAGGTAGTTGGCAAGGGTTGTACCTGCATTTTCCGCTTCCTGCTTAACAGCATTCATATTGTTTTCTATATATTCATCTACCTCTTTTTGAGGATAGTCGATAACCTTAGCGTTTTGTACTGCATAGTTCCAAGCAAGTGTTTGAATATAAGAACTTTCCAAATCCTTATTATATTCCTCGGCCGAAACAAAGCCCATCTTTTTAGCCAGAGTATCGGTAATTTCGGGAATAATAGGACGCCTTATACTATTTATAGTAACGGTAAAAACTACCGCCTTGCCCGCAAGCTCCTCGGACTGATACTGCTCGGGAAAGGTTAGATATAAATCAACCGTCTCACCAACCTTTTCACCCACAAGCCCCGCTTCAAACCCTTCAATGAAGCTTGAAGAGCCAATGGTAAGGTCATACCCTGCGGCAGTACCGCCCTCAAAAGCCACGCCGTCTTTTTTGCCTACGTAGTCAATATTAACGGTATCCAGCGGTTTTACCTCACCGCTTGTGAGCTCCTCGTCATCAAACATTTCGCCCGCATTTTGCAGATTAGAATAGTTTGTATAAGCAATGCCCATTTGATAATCTGTGCTATTTGTATCAATAACGCAACCGTCATAAGGTGCTAGGGTTACGTACTCGTCAAGGTTTAAATCAAACACCTTGTCCGTTTTTTTACAACCCGCAAAAGAGAAAATTAAAAGTCCTGCCAAAAGTACAGAAATTAACCTTTTCATATTAATAGGCCTTTCCCCAATAAACAAGTTTCTTAGCGGGTTTGCCGCAGCAAACGCATTTATCGGATAGGTTTTCCTGCTCAAAAGGCATACAACGAGAGGTAACCCCCGCCATTTCCTTTAGTTTATCCTCGCACTCTCTATCGCCGCACCACATAGCTTTAATGAATCCGGGTTTAGTATCGGCAATACTGCAAAACTCATCTAAAGTTTTTGCAGTGTAAGTCATATCTTCCCTACGGGCGAGCGCCTTATTATAAAGCCCATCGTGAACGGCAGTAAGAAGCTCCGCAACCTTTGTTTCAAGCTCATCAAGAGATACAAAGTATTTTTCTCTATTATCGCGCCTTACAATAACGCACTGATTATTTTCAATATCCTTAGGGCCAATCTCCAAACGGAGAGGAACGCCCTTCATCTCATACTCTGCAAATTTCCAACCAGGCGACTGCTCGCTAAAATCAGCCTTAACGCGACAAATGGATTTTAGTCTTGCCTCAATCTCGGCTGCCTTTTCGTTAACACCGGGCTTGTGTGAAGCAATAGGAACAATCACAAGCTGAGTGGGTGCAACAGCAGGGGGTAAAACAAGGCCGTTATCATCACCGTGGGTCATAATAATAGCGCCAATAAGTCTTGTTGTAGTACCCCAAGAGGTTTGGAACGGAGTATTTTGCTTATTATCTTTTCCGGTAAACTCAATACCAAACGCCTTTGCAAAGCCATCACCAAAATAGTGGGACGTACCGCTTTGAAGTGCCTTACCGTCATGCATAAGCGCCTCAATGGTATATGTATCCTGTGCGCCTGCAAAACGTTCCTTCTCAGTTTTAACGCCCTTTACAACCGGCATTGCAAGATGTTTCTCACAAAACTCGGCATAAACGTTAAGCATCTTAACAGTTTCGGTCTGTGCCTCCTCAGCGGTGGCATGAATGGTATGACCCTCCTGCCACAAAAACTCCCTGGAGCGGAGAAAAGGCCTTGTAGTTTTCTCCCAACGAACTACCGAGCACCACTGGTTATAAAGCTTCGGCAAATCGCGGTAGGAATGAATTATATTTTTATAATGCTCGCAGAAAAGTGTTTCGGAAGTAGGTCTTACACAAAGCTTTTCCTCAAGCTTTTCACTACCGCCGTGGGTAACCCAAGCAACCTCGGGTGCAAAGCCCTCAACGTGGTCCTTTTCCTTTTGCAGTAAGCTTTCGGGAATAAACATGGGCATATATACATTCTCATGCCCTGTTTCCTTGAACATACCGTCCATAAGGCGCTGTATATTCTCCCATATAGCGTAACCGTAAGGACGAATAACCATACAACCTCGAACGCTTGAATAGTCAATAAGCTCCGCCTTGATAACTACGTCGGTGTACCACTTAGCAAAGTCCTCATCCATTGCGGTAATATCTTTTACCATTTTTTCATTATTAGCCATTTCAAAACCTCGCGCTATTTTAATATAAACACCGAAAATTCGGCATTTTAAGATATTCTCTTACAAATATATATTATAATAGTTTTAACTTACATTTGCAATAGTTTTAGAAAATTTTAATTAAAAATATGTATTTTTCTACAAAAAATTCACTTTAATTTATACCTTACTTTCGGTTTGTATTTATTGCTTTCCCTTGCTCCTGCAAATAAAACACCAAAAAAGCAAAAAAATGGACAAAATGCTAATTTTAAGACAAAAATAGATTGACTTAAAAGGCGGTTTGCGGTATAGTTATTGTAGGTATATGTCCTAAGAAATATTTGGGCAAACCGTAGCCAAAGCATTTAAACCCGAACCAGCCTTAAAGGGCTGTTTTTAGGCGTCTTTTGGCTCATTGTCGCCCATAGGCGGCAGCATTATGTGCTTCGCTTAGCCAAAATCCACACAAAAAACCGCACCTTTAAGGTCGCAGAATTTTGTGAGAAAGTGATTTTTTGGTGTGCGAGGCAAAAACGCAGTTAATCCTTTTGGATTAACGAGTATTTTAACAAAGCTACAGCATAAAATTACTCTTCCAAAATCTAATTCGAGTTTAAATGCTTTGGCTATATTGAAAGGAATGTTTTTTATGTCAAAATGCTACATTGAGCCCTACGTAATACCTTCCGCAGGTATGGGCGAAGAAAATCCCCTACCCGATATTAAAAACAATGCTTACATCCACGCTAAAATTGAGGTTACCGATGCCATTCCCGAAGAGGACAAGCGCTACATAGGAGAGGGTATGATTCCCACCCTTCTTCCCTACCGTGAGCAAAACGGTTACGACCGTAATCGTAAGGACAAGGTATATCGCGCGGTTGTTTTGGAAAACAAATATTTAAAGGCAGTTATCCTTCCCGAGCTGGGCGGCAGGCTTTGGTCGCTTTGGGATAAAGAAAAAGGCCGCGAGCTTTTATACAGAAACCCCGTATTCCAGCCCGGTAACCTTGCTCTTCGTAATGCTTGGTTTAGTGGCGGCGTTGAATTTAACGTTTCGATTAAGGGCCACAACCCCTTTACATGCGACTCTATATTTGCAAGAAAGCTTAAAATGAGCGATGGTAGTGAGGGCGTTAGAGTTTATGAGTACGAGCGTATTCGCGGTTGCGCCTACGGCTATGACGCCTGGCTTCCTGAAGACTCTAAAATGCTTTATATAAGACCCCGTATTGAAAACCGCACAGGCAAAGAGGTTTGGATGTACTGGTGGTCAAACATTGCAGTTCCCGAGGTTAAAAAGACCCGTGTTGTTGCCCCCGCAAACGACACCTTTATTAACTTCTTCGGCAACAACCACTATACACTTGATAAGAGAAAGTTGCCCGACGGTTTTGATGCTGACGTTAGCTATCCTGCAAACTTTGGCCGCTCACTTGACTTCTTCTTTGACGTTCCAAGGTCAAGCAAGAAATGGATTGTAGCGGTTGACGACGAGGGTTACGGTCTGCTTCAGTGTTCTACTAAAGAGCTTATTGGCAGAAAGCTATTTATCTGGGGTCAGAGCGGCGGCGGTAGAAACTGGAATCAGTTCCTTTCCGACGGCACTAACGACGGCTACGTTGAAATTCAAGCCGGTCTTGCACATACACAGCTTGAGCATATTCCTATGGCCGATGGCGATACCTGGAGCTGGGTTGAGGGATACGGTGCTATCAGCACCGACAAAGAGAAGATTCATGGCGACTGGTTTGGCGCTATTGATGAGGCCGACGCTTCTATGGAGGCCATTTTTGAAAATGGTATGGAAAACACCCTTGAGGCCGCAAAGCTAGTTACTGCAGAACCGCAGGAATTCTTAAACACTGGTTCCGGTTGGGGTGCACTTGAAAACCTAAGACGTGCCGCAAACGGCGAAATTTCTCTTTCCGACTACTTTGAATTCCCTGAGTTTTCTATGAGCGAGGTTCAAAGAGAGTGGCAGCTTCTTTTAGATACCGGTGCAATTTTAGAACGTGATACCACCTATGCTCCGGAAGGTTATCTTGTTGATGCCACTTGGGCAGAAAAGCTCGAAAAAGCCCTTGAAAAGGCAGAAAACCGTAACTGGTATTCACTAATGCACCTTGGTGTTATGAAGTATGCAAACGGCGACCTTAACGCTGCTAAGAAGTACTTTGAGGAATCATTGGGAGTTAAGCAGACCGCTTGGGTTAATCGCAACCTTGCTATGATTTGGCGTAACGAGCTTGGCGATGCTAAAAAGGCAGTAGAATATATGGAGGCAGCCATTAAGCTTAACAACACCTGCAGAAGTATTGTGCTTGATACTGCTACTACCTACCTTGCCGCGGGCGAATATCAAAAGTGGATTGACACCTATGCTACCCTCCCCGTCGCTATGAGTGAGGACGGCCGTATTAAGCTTTACCTTGCATCTGCGCTTATGAAGGTTGATAAATTTAACGAGGCGGCTGAAATTTTGAATCCCGCATTCGAAATGCCTGATATGAAAGAGGCCGACACTGACCTTTCCGACCTTTGGATTACTCTTTACAGCCACATTTTAAGCGAGAAAACAGGCATCACCGATGAAAAAGAACTCGCAAAAATGGTTGAAACCGAATATCCTCTTGGCAAACTCGACTTTAGAACTCACTAAAGTAAATAAGAATAAAATACCCCCGCAGTTTTTAAACTGCGGGGGTATTTTATTCGATAACTTCAGATAGTTCACCTATAGTTTTTTTAATAGCCCATTTTAATGCTTTTTAAAAGAATTGCGCCCTTTATTATAAGCAGCAAAAAAGCAAATATTACGGCATAAACCTCTCTTGTGGCGGCAAGAAAAATTACCGCAAAAACTGCTATTAGTATAGATGCGCATTTAATCCACCTACTCGCCTTTCCATTGCACGTTTTTGTAAATATAAGTTCAAAAATCCCTATACAAATAAGCAAAGTAAATAACACCCAATGCAAGGTTATATTTAAAGGCGATACAGCGCTAAAACTCGGTAAATTAACCGAATAAATACGCCCCGAAACCGTATTGGGATAGAGTGGCAAAATGATAAGCATAAAGTAAAGTAAATCCACACTGCCAAAAAGCAGGTTGCATATATTTTTTATATTTGATTTATTTTCCTTTTCAGCAATAAAAAGCAACTTTTCACCAGAAAGTAAATCGTCCAACGAAATAGAGAAAAACCTTGATATCTCCTTTAGCGAATCAATGCTGGGGTACCCCCTGCCCGACTCCCATTTGGAAACCGCCGTTCTTGAAACGTACAAAATATCGGCTAGTTCTTCTTGTGTTAACCCCTTGCTTTTTCTAAGGTTTTGAAGTTTCTCACCTAGTTCCATAATTTGCCCCCCAAAATCTTTCTTTTTTCCAACTTAAATACAAGAAATTTGTACCCGTAAAACAGTCCTAAGCTTAAAAATAAAGCTCCTGCAATATCGGTAAACCAATGAACACCCGAAACAAGTCTGCCCACCAACATAAAGGCAGAAAACGTTATCACAAATAAACTAATAACCCTTTTTACGGCAACACTTTTTATTCTACGCCTAATTTCAAAGGTAAGAGTTGGCATAACCGAAAGCACAAGCAGTGTTGTGGAGGATGGGTAGGACGGCTCCAAATAGCCGTTAATTAGTATTGGTCTATAGTTTATTGGTATCATTTCAAACACCAAATAACCGATTATCACAATAATATAGTAAAATCCTAAAATAAAAATGTCAAGGTCAACCTTAAATAAGTTTTTCTCTTTTACTAACTGAACAACTCCTAACACACCAAATCCCATACAAATAAAGATCGGCACCAGACCCAGCCAGTCAGTTATAACGTAAAGGGTCATATTAACCCCAATTATTTCGTGGATTTTGCCATTAAGGGTCGCAAATCCAACCAAAGTACCATTTGCACCTATAGGTTTTCGGTCAACAATTTGTATAAGAAATGTAAGCAATAAAAATAAACCTAAAAAAATTATGCTTAGTATTAGTTCCCTTTTGCATTTTGCCTTCATAATATTCTTCCCTTTCTGCACCTATTCAGCACAGATTAAATTTATCATAAGCAAAAGAAATAATAAAGACAAAAAACGTAACTGTTATGACACTTTTCGTGTCATAAGGAAAAACAAAAGCCACACGTTGTGTGGCTTTAAAAAACTTATTTTAAATCTTTTCTCGAAAATTTCCAAGAGCCAATTGTAAGCAACCCAAAAGAAAGTATAATAGGAGTAAACATGTAATACCAAACGTCCTTGGCATTATAAGAGGTGCCAAGACCTATGGTCGCCGACGAATTAAAAACGTTGATCCGCTGTAAAAATTCAAGAATATTAGCGGTCTTTTCTAGATTCGGTTGCGCCTTGAAGGTTATAAGAACCATCTGCAAAATACCGGCAACCATCGAAAATCCCAGAACTACGGCGATATACAAAACAATAACAAGGCCTATATTCTTTTGTGTTACACAAAGCAAGCTTACGAAAGCCGAAACAAATAAATAAACCAACATTTGAAAGAGTAGCGACTCTAGTAAATACCAAAAATCAGCCGTTGTAAAGGGTGTCGGCTGGTAATCGAAAAACGGAAGACAGATAAATAGGGTCAGCAAAGCATGTGCCAACACAACACCAAATAACACAACAAAGCAAACAATAAAGTTTGATAAAAATATTGATACACGTGAATGTCCCGCAATAATTTTGTTTCTTATAGTGCCAAAACTATAATCTTTAAAAAGAATAATACCGATAAGAAGCGGAGCTATAAGACCCAAATTATTGCCAAATGAAAAGGCGCCAAAAAACTGACCCTTAGCGGTAACGTAGCCCGAAAGCATCTGTTTTGTTGTTTCGTCGAGTTCCTCTATGCTTCCGAAAATTATAAGGTATAGAAGTGGCGTAATTACCGCAAAAATAGCGGCCAAAATACCAACAACTAAAAAAAGCTTATCTCTAAAAACCCTTTTAAAATCTAAATTTATAAGCTTATTCACGCCCCTTACCCCCTATCGTTTCAAGATAATAATCCTCAAAAGTAGACTCGTGGCAATTGACTGAGGTAATACCAATACCCTGTGCTATAATAGAGGACAAAATTTCATTAAGGTTTACATCGCCCACAAAACTAATTCCATTAGGAATATAAGAAAACTTTTTATCTCCATTCGCACTGTCAAACAATTCGTAAAGTTTTTCAGTGTTATTTACTGTGATGTCTGTGGTTTTAGAGATTTCCTCCCGAAGCTCAGAAGCAGTAATCTCCTTTATAATATGACCTTTGGAAATAATTCCGTATTTGGTTGCCACTAAAGAAAGCTCGCTTAAAATATGTGAAGAAATTAAAAATGTAATATTTTTTTCGCGGTTAAGCTTTAAAATAAGTTCCCTGACCTCAACAATTCCCGCAGGGTCTAATCCATTCATCGGCTCGTCAAGTATTAAAAATTCGGGCTCACTAATCAAGGCCATTGCAATACCTAAACGCTGGCGCATACCAAGAGAATAGTTACTTGCATGCTTTTTGTTGTTCAAAAGTTCTAAAAGTCCAACCTCTTCCAAAACTTTAGCAATTCTTTCATCTGCATGTAAGCCAAGCAACATACACTGCATTTTAAGGTTGTCATAGGCCGACATATTAAGGTATATTGACGGACTTTCCACAACCGCCCCAACCTTACGCCGCACCTCATTAATTCTATTAGATGAATTATCAACACCAAATAGTTCGTAACGACCTGAATAAGGAAAAATAAGGCCGGTAATTAAGCGAATAATAGTGGTCTTGCCAGAGCCATTTTCCCCAACAAAGCCATAAATATCACCACGCGAAATGGTCATAGTGGCTTCATTAACAGCAAGCTGCTTTTTATACTTTTTAGATAACCCAAAGGTTCTAAGTACGTAGTCCATAAAATATTCCTTTCTATTTAAAGGATAAGATAAAAATTAATTATAACATAAATGACTGGCAATTCATTTTATTTTTTACTCGCTATAAACCGACGTTATGCCTAAATATTCTTCAAGACAAAGACCACTGTTATAAACGTTCGTTGCTATTTCAACGCCAAGATATCTTATGTGCCACGGCTCATACATATATCCCGTTATAGATTCTTTCCCCGCAGGATAACGAATAATAAATCCGTATTTATGGCAGTTTGCGGCAAGCCAAATTGCCTCAGGAGTGCCTTCGAAGCTGGAATCAATCTTGTTTATATCAAAACCAAGTCCTGTCTGATGTTCTGAATGCCCCGGTCTTGCAGAGTATCGGTCTGCCTCAGCCACACCGTCCCTGCTGACGTAATTATTATAAATTCGCTTTTGGGTCTCATAACTTCTAAATCCCGACTTAACAAAAAGTTTAAGTCCGTCTTTCTTGGCGGCATCAAACATTCTTTGCAAAGCCGCTTCTGCAACAGGGTCAACACCGGGATTATACGTGCTTGGCAAAGCGTATGTTTTATTGGCAATCAAAATTCCGTTAATATATGTAACTTCGGGCTCTACGGGGGCCACGTAAGGTGTAACGGTTACCGAAACCTCAGCAGAAACATTTGGATTATCTGTAGAGCGCACAGTAATAACGCAATTTCCAACACCTACAGCGGTTATTCTGCCGATAGAGTTAACTGTTGCAACTTTGTTATTATTACTGGACCAAATTTCACCCTTATCTGTTGCAGTTGTGGGGTGCATTGTAACAATAGGCATATCATTTAAGCCCTGCATGAGGGTAATAGAGTACTTACTAAGGGTAATCTTTTCAACACCGATGTGCAATGGTTCTGGAGTTTTGGATTCCTCAAGTTTAGATTCAACTGGTGCGGATTCCTCTGATTGAGTTTGAGATGAATCATCTATCGAGGCGTCGGCATCAATTACGGATTTCGATTCTTCGGAGGCCTTTTCTTTATTAGCACAACCGCCACAGCTTAGCAAAAGCAAAAAAACAATGTTTATTACTACCGACTTTTGTAAAATATTTTTCATTCTGTACTTGCCGCCTTTTAATAATTTTAGATAGCCAAAATCTACAAATTCAGACCGATTATATTATAATTATACTTTGCATAAAAAGAAAAGACAAGGGGGAAATTTGCATTCTTTCATTTATACGTGTATTTGAAGCTCATACACAAATGAAAAAAGACCACCTTGAGGAGGTGCACTCCGTAAGAAAGTGGCCTCTATTATATTCGTGCTTAGCACGAATATAATATCGCAAAAGCTAAGCGCTTTTATATCGCTTTTGCCTTTCGGCAAAAATAGCGTTGCAAACGGCAGTTTGCAATATCGCTTATACATACCGAAAAAGGACCTCGTTTATTCGGTATGTATTTACTCTTTAAAAGTATGTAACCCACTATGACACTTTCAAAATTTGAAAGTGTCATTTTATCTTTGTATAGAAAAAACGGAGACTACTTCATTGCGAAGTCTCTCCGTTTCGATGGTCTTTTTCCCTGACACTATAAATATAATCGGTAAAGAACTTGATTTTCTTTAATGTTTG
>JAZQSV010000012.1:0-3381 GCA_045630265.1 Acutalibacteraceae bacterium | reverse complement strand
TGTTAAACTTGCAACAGAACTTTCTAAACGTGCAACAGGCAAAACTATTTATATATTAGATGAGCCAACAACCGGCCTACACACTCACGACGTTAAAAAGCTATTAGAAGTTTTAAACCGTTTAGTAGAAGGTGGCAATACTGTTTTAGTTATAGAGCACAATTTAGACGTCATCAAAACAGCCGACTATATTATTGATTTAGGGCCTGAGGGCGGAGATATGGGCGGCAAGGTAATTTGCAGTGGCACACCCGAAGAGGTGGCAAGGTGTGAAAACTCCCATACGGGAAGATTTTTAAAGAAAGTACTTTAAAATTAACACATTATTAAACCAATTTTAAAAACTGCGCATTAAAATAGTAAATTAGTCAGGGGGGAGACACTTGTTTGGATACGTTAAGGCCTATAAGCCAGAAATGCGGGTTAAAGAATATGAAATGTATAAGGCGGTTTACTGCAGTATTTGTAAGCAAATAGGCAGGGAATACGGTATTGTAACAAGGTTTTCACTCAGCTACGATTTCACCTTTCTTACAATGCTTTGCCTTTCGGTGAGCGATGATTATATAGACATTTGTAAAGGCAAATGCGTATGTAATCCCCTTAAAAAATGCAACTTTGTTAAAGCGTCTCTTCCGAAAATGCCGCTTGCCGCATCACAAATAATGCTTTACTATAAGCTAACAGATAACATAGAGGATGAGGGCTTTATAAAGTCCATCATGGCTAGGCTTCTTAGGTTATTTGTTAAAAAGGGTTTTAAAAAAGCGGCGGATGAATTTCCAAAACTTGCAGATATTTTTAAAGAGTATTTTAAGGCTCAGCAAGATATAGAAAAAGAAAACGTGCAGGATATTGACAAAGCCGCCGACCCAACCGCAAAAATGTTATCCTCGCTTTTTATCCTTTGTGGAACCGAAAAGGATAAACGCGCACTTGAACGTCTTGGCTACTGTATGGGCAGGTGGATATATATCTTGGATGCCGCCGCCGATTTAAAAGAGGATATAAGGAAAAACAAATACAATCCTTTGAGTAGTGAGGGCAGAGCCCAAAATAATCTGACAGCTTTTGCTAAAAATAAACTAGAGGGAAGTCTTAATATTTGCATTACTGAAGCGGCTGCCGCTTTTGAACTTATTGATATTTTAAGATTTAAAAATATTTTAGGAAATATAATTTATTTGGGACTTGAAAATTCTCAAAAAGAGGTTTTAAATAAAGGAGAAATCAGTAGATGAAAGACCCGTATACAGTACTTGGAATTAGTAGAAATGCAACAGATGAAGAGGTTAAGGCCGCTTATCGCACGCTTGCCAAAAAATATCATCCCGACGCTTATGCCGATAATCCACTTTCGGATTTGGCAGCCGAAAAAATGCAGGAAATTAACGAGGCGTACGATAAAATTATAAACAGCCGACGCCACGGCGGTAGGTCCAGTAAGGGCGGTTTTAACAGTGGCTCGGGCAATTTTAACGATGTAAGAAGCTTAA
This sequence comes from Acutalibacteraceae bacterium, assembly GCA_045630265.1. Classification (GTDB taxonomy): domain Bacteria; phylum Bacillota; class Clostridia; order Oscillospirales; family Acutalibacteraceae; genus UMGS1279. The sequence goes on along the minus strand of JAZQSV010000012.1, from coordinate 1,885 downwards.
TTGAGCAGGGCAGAGTGAATGAGGCGCAGGAGATTTTGGATGGCACACCTGTTGAGCGCAGGGACGCCGAATGGTACTTCCTTAACGGTACAGTTCTTTATCGTCGCGGTTGGTTTGAAAACGCTTACACAAGCTTTGCAACCGCCTGCAGAATGGACCCGTCTAACCCCGAATACCGTGAGGCCTTTGCAAGAATGCAAAATAATCGCTCCGGTTTCACTCATAATCCTTACCGTTCGTCGGCTAATATGGGAGGAAGAAACGTTGACGCTTGCAGCGTTTGTGAGGCGCTTTGGTGCGCCGACTGTTGTTGCGAATGCATGGGCGGCGATTTAATCAGGTGTTGCTAATATACCAATTTAGTACCTTTGATTTGAGGTTGATATTTTGAAGAGTAAACAAATTAGTTTTTGCGGTATAATGGCGGCTATGGCAACAGTTTTAATGCTGGCCGCTTGGTTTCCGTACATTACCTACGCAGTGCCCTGTACGGCGGCACTGGCTATTATGGTTGTGCTAATTGAATATGGCAGTAAAGCCGCACTTCTTTCATATTTAGCTTCGGTGGTTCCCATAATGCTCTTTTGCGAGGGTGAGGCCAAGCTATTATACGTTTTTTTTACTGGATTTTACCCCGTCCTTAAAGCATTGTTTGAAAAACCTAAAAGCAGGATTTTGGAGTATATATTAAAGTTTATTAGCTTTAATCTTTCTGTAGGGATTATTTATTTGTCGGCCACCTTGGTTTTTGGAGTTAGCTATGACGATTTGGGCGACCTTGGTAAATATGGTGCCGTAATATTTTTAGTTCTTTGCAACGTGGCCTTCATTGCATTTGATTTTTGTATTTCAAAAATGGCGCAGTACTATTTGCTTAGGTTTCATAAAACGGTCGAAAAAATACTTAAAAAATAACAGTTGGAGCTTTGTATGAGCAAATTTATAATTGTTGTAGGTGGTGGAGCCGCAGGAATGATGTCGGCCATTACCACCGCTAAAAAAGGCAATAAAGTTTTAGTGGTTGAAAAAATGCCTCGCCCTTTACGAAAGGTTATGATTACTGGTAAGGGTAGATGCAACGTTACAAATTATTCGGATAATAATGATTTAGTTTTAAACGTTTGCCGTAACGGGAAGTTTTTATATTCCGCCTTTTCTGCTTTTTCCGCCTTTGATACATATTCTTTTTTTGAAGATGCAGGAGTGCCGCTTAAGGTAGAAAGAGGGGACAGAGTTTTTCCGCAGTCCGATAAGGCGGTAGATATTGTAGATGCGCTTCAAAATACAGCCAAGCGGTTGGGGATAACATTTTGTCATACTCCCGCTAAAAAAATACTTGTCGAAAATGGCAAGGTAACAGGAGTTTTAACCGAAGACGGAGTAAATCATAACTGCGACGGTGTTATTTTAGCAACAGGAGGTCTTTCCTATCCTACAACCGGTTCTACCGGGGATGGTTATACCTTTGCTAAGGAATTGGGGCACACAGTTACAAAACTTTCACCCGCTTTGGTGCCTATGAACGTTTTTGAGGGATTTTGTGATACCCTTTCGGGTCTTTCACTTAAAAACGTTTCCTTTAAAATAGTTAAGAATAATAAAATTTTATTTGAAAAGCAGGGTGAAATGCTTTTTACACACTTTGGAATTTCGGGGCCGTTGGTGCTTACTGCATCCTCTGCTATAGAGAATATTGAGGAAGGCGATTTTAGGGGATTTATCGATCTAAAGCCTGCTTTAACGGTAGAACAGCTTGACAAAAGGGTACTAAGAGATTTTGAAGAATTTAAAAATAAAGATATTATACATTCTTTAGATAAATTATTGCCGAAAAAGCTTATTTCTGTTATAATTTCCTTGTCGGGCATTGACCCACATACAAAGG